>DATMXY010000162.1:0-11060 GCA_035561275.1 Anaerovoracaceae bacterium
TTAATATATAATGTGTTATTGAACATATAGATTTTTTTCGGAATGCTTAAACTCGGTTTTGTTTAGAGGCGGTTTATTATGAGAAAAAAGAACTATATCGTGCTTGTGGCGCTCATCATCCTGCCCATCCTGATCGTAACCGTCATCATA
This sequence comes from Anaerovoracaceae bacterium, assembly GCA_035561275.1. Classification (GTDB taxonomy): domain Bacteria; phylum Bacillota; class Clostridia; order Peptostreptococcales; family Anaerovoracaceae; genus Anoxybacterium. The sequence goes on from DATMXY010000162.1 coordinate 151, forward strand.
TATTTCAATATCAGCAATGCGCTTCAATCCCTTGACAACAGCGCGGGCATTGTCGTTCCCAAAACAGACCCAAAATACCATTTCGCCATGATCTGCGAAAATATGGACGACCCCTTCTGGCTTTCCGTTAAAAAAGGCGTACAAAAAGCTTCCGAAGAGTTCAACGCCGCGGTGGAATTCAACTGGCCCGCCGGCACCAGCGCCGACGAGCAGTACAAATGCCTGGATATGGCCATCGTTTCCAATGTGGACGGCATCGCGACCTATGCCTGGGATGAAGAGGAAACAGGCCGGCTCATCGATAAAAGCGTGGAAAAGGAAATCCCCATCGTCACCATCAGGACAGACGCAAAGGACAGCAGGCGCGCCGCCTTCGTCGGCGTAAACACGTACAGCGCGGGCATGGAAATCGGACGTATGCTGATTGAGGCAACGGGAGGAAGAGGGGAAGCCGCCGTCATGGTCAGCCATAAGGCGCCCGGAGACACCATTATACAAAACCTGATGATCTCCGGGATCACCGACGCGCTGAAGGATACGCCGGAGCTGCGGCTGGAGACCCTGGAATACGACTACGCCAATTTTCTGAGCCTGGAGGATACCCTCCAGAATCTGCTGATCAACCAGCCGGGCATTGACGCCATCATCGCCACCAGCGAAAAGGACACCACCCTTGTCGCCCAGAGGCTTATCGATTTAAACAAGGTATATTACAGTATCATCGGATACGGAGACACCCCGGAGATACTCCGCTATATCGATAACGGGGTAATTTTCGGAACGGTATCGGCCAACCATGAACAGATGGGTTATGACGCCATCAAAGCCCTGGTGGATTTAAAGGAAAGCGGAAGGACCTCCGCCTATTTCACCGTTGATATCCAGCTGATCACGAAGGATAACGTGTCGAAACTCCTGGAACCGGAAGAAGAGTCAGATAATAATTGAAAACAGCGTCGGTGATAATAGAAAACGCCTGATATTTTTAAATTCGATCGAACGCGGAACAGGGGATGAGCAGATGGCCAGCAAAATAACGACCGGCATGAAAAGGCAAATACGTTTATGGCGCCGGAGCAGCCTGAAGAAAAGGCTGATCATGTATTTTCTTGTCATTATCGTGATCATGACCGCACTGAATGTTTACCCCTATTACAGCATATCGGTGCTGATGAACAGGATGAGCTCCACCTTCGAGCTGAACGTCCAGCTCAACCAGCTGAACAATACGCTGGAGCAGCTGAATTACGCCTATGAGAACTACCTGGAAACCAAACACTCCAAAAACCTGGACGATTATTACCGCTATTCGAACGACCTGTGGAACCAGGCAAACGCTATCCGGATCGACAATTCCAGCATGGAGAACATGCTGGTCATGAAGGACATCAGGAATATGATCTCCAATTATCTCGACGAGATGGACGACGCGGTTACGGCCAGAAGGGCGAGGATGGTGGACGCATATATCAACCATTACGAAGAAAGCGCAAAGATCCACCAGTACATCGTCGAGTATATACAGAAGCTGAATAATACCATGTTCTTTCAAAACACCGACCGCTACACCTCCATCAGAAAGAGCATCCAGCTTGTACAGACGTTCAACATCGGAGTCATATCGGCGATCATCGTACTGACCGTGGTACTGATCCTCTGGTTCACGTACCGGATCACCAAACCGATTTTCGAGCTTTCCCGGGCTGCGGACGAAATCACCCACGGAAACTTCAACGTGCCCAGGGTGCTGGTGATCTCCAACGACGAAATCGGGGTCATGGCCGAAGCGTTCAACCGGATGACGGAGAGCATCCGGGAATATATCAACGAGATCAACGAGAAGGTGGAACTTGAGCGCAGGCTGCAGGAAAAGGAAATGGAGAACCTCATCATCAAAACCAATCTCCGGGAAGCGGAGCTTCACGCTCTGCAATCCCAGATCAATCCCCATTTTCTGTTCAATACGCTGAACGCCGGGGCGCAGCTCGCCATGATGGAGGGCGCGGACAGGGCCTGTTCCTTTATTGAAAACGCGGCGGAACTGTTCCGGTACAACATGAGGAACCTGGACAAACCGGTGACCATCGGGGACGAGATCAGGAACGTCGAAAATTATATGCATTTATTAAATGAACGCTTCGCTGACAAAATAGAATTTTTTCTGGAAAAGGAAGACAGCATCCTCGAACGGAAAATCCCGTGCATGATCCTCCAGCCCATCGTGGAAAACGCATATATCCACGGCATCGGCGACGTGGAGTATCAGGGGAAGATCAGTCTCAGCGCCGTCCACCGGGACGGATACGCGGTGATCTCCATCCAGGATAACGGAAAAGGCATCAGCAGGGAAAAAATAAAGGACATACTAAGCGGGGACACACTGAACGGAGATGCAGCGGACGGAAACCCTGCCGAAACCGCCGGCACGAAAGGCCGCCACGAAGGCCATACCAACGGTATCGGCCTGAACAATATCATCAGCAGGCTGAAGATATTTTATTCCAAAGAAAACATTCTGAAGATTTACAGCAAACCTGGGCAGGGCACTGAAGTAGTGCTGCGGATCCCCATGAAAGGCTGAACATTTGAAACGAACAAGCCGATTTGAAGGCGGGATTGATTTTTAGAGGAGACTGCCATGTACAAGGTAATGATCACCGACGATGAAAAGGTAGCAATCGATTCCTTAAAATTTATCATTGAGAAGAACTTCTCCGACGCAGAGATCATAGCCACGGCCAGATCGGGCCGTGAGGCCGTCGAAAAAGTGAAAGAGCATGATCCCGACATCCTGTTCATGGATATCCATATGCCCGGCATCAACGGCCTCGAGGCCATCCGTGAAATCAGGAAGCATCACAGCCGGACCGCGGTAATCGTGCTTACAGCCTTTGACCAGTTCGAGTACGCAAAAGACGCCATTAACCTGGGCGTGATGGAATACCTGCTGAAGCCGGTAAACCGGTCAAAGGTGGTGGAAGTGGTCGCCAGGGCTATGGATCGGATCCGGGAGGAGAAGGAAAAGCAGCAGAAGGAACTGGAATTGAGGGAACAGCTGAAATCTGCGGAAGAATCCCTCAAGGCCCTTCAGGATCTCCGGGGAAGCGCCGCGCATTTTACGGACACGCCGGCGCCCGGCCCGCAAGCTCCGGAGTATCAGGGCTATAAAGCCGGCGCGCTTACCAGGCGCGCCAAAGACTATATCAAAGCGAACTTCTCAAAGACCATAACCCTTGAAGACGTCGCCAGGGAGATCCATGTCAGCCCCCAGTATCTCAGCAAGCTTTTCAAAGATGAAACCGGAGAAAACTTTATTGAATACCTGACCGGGATCCGTATCCGGAACGCGAAAAGCATGCTTGAGGGAGATGAACTGAGCATCAAGGAAATCTGTTACAATATCGGTTACAGCGATCCCAATTATTTCAGCAGGATCTTCAAAAAGATCGTCGGGGTTACTCCGACGGAATACAAGGACGAACGACAGCGTCAATAAAGCGTCAATAACAGGACGAGAGCCGTCAGTCGGAAAGACGGCGGAAGCGGGCGCGGATATGTGTAAAGGAGGGGGCAGCGGAAATGTGTAAAAAGAGCAGACTGATTTCCATCATCCTGATAGGGGTCGTATCGGTTTCTTTGCTGACAGGCTGCAGCCGGCCGCGGTCGGACAGTGACAGCACGATATCCGGCCAGCCGGAAGACGATAAAATCGTCATCGGCTTTGCCATGGACACCCTGGTGCACGAGCGCTGGCTGCGCGACCGGGACATCTTCGTAGCGAAGGCCAAAGAACTGGGCGCCGAAGTGATCCTGCAGATCGCATACAGCGACAGCCGGGAGCAGGAGAAACAGGTGCAATATCTTCTTGATCAGGGGATTGACATTCTGGTCCTCGTTCCCCACGATGCGATAACCGCCGCCGCCATGGTGAGAAAGGCCAAGGACCGGGGCATTCCGGTGATTTCCTATGACCGGCTGGTAAAGAACGCCGACGTGGACCTCTACATCTCCTTTGACAATATCAAGGTCGGCCAGCTGATGGGGCAGGCGGCGGTAAGCCAGACGCCGGAAGGGAATTACATTCTGCTGAACGGGTCCGAATCCGACAATAATTCCGCAATGTTCCGGCAGGGATACATGAGCGAGATGAACAAAGGCATCCAGGACGGCACCATCGTAATCGAGAAGGAGACCTGGGTTGTGGACTGGCTTTATGAAAATGCGCTGGCCTATATGCAGGACGTGATGGACACCGATCTGCAGGTGGACGCCATCATCGCCGGCAATGATACCCTTGCCAGCGCCGCCATCCATGTCCTGACGGAAAAACGCCTTGCGGGAACGGTGACCGTGGTGGGCCACGACGCCGACCTGGACGGCTGCCAGCGCGTCGTGGAAGGGACCCAGTATGCGACGGTCTATAAACCGATCGTCATCGAGGCGACCAAAGGGGCCGAGTTTGCCGTGGCGCTGGCAAAGGGCGAAACGATCCAGGTCAATACCACCATCAACGACGGACGGTATGTCGTACCGTTTTACAGAATCGAACCGATTCTGGTTACGAAAAGCAATATGATGGATACCATCATCAAGGACCAGTTCCACCGCATGGAGGACGTCTATATGAATATCCCCAAATCAGAATGGCCCGCACAGCAATGAGTCAGAGTCACTTATTTTCAGCGATATCGTCAACAACCCATATTTTGCTCTTTATCATTGCCATTTTACAGGAATAAGGAAAATTCCCCGCCATATTCGGCGTAAATTCAATAACGTTTTCTCCGGGCTTCAGGGTTTTCACGATATCATAGGCGGGTATGACGACAGTACTGTTGCAGTTGCTCAGACTGGAAGCCTCCGCGTTTAATATGAATCGGACCGGGATCCCTTTTTGAACCATAATGGGCGTATATTCACGAGGTTTTACATCGATGGAAACAATCTGCACATTTCCTTCTATCTGCGCGATATTGGGCTGTGTATGATCCAGGCCCGGCAGCGCAACACCCCAAAGACTCAAACCCCTGCCCAGCATGACAATTCCAAGAACCATAACCAGGACCGCGCTGAACTTCATCAGCGTGCCGGTAAACTTTCTGCTCATTACGGAACTGAGGGCTCCGATTCCAAACAATAAAGGCGCCGTACCCATACCAAACACGAACATGGCGGCCGCTCCTTTCAGAAAACCGCCGGTGCCCAGCGCATAAAGCTGCATGGCCTGCAGCGGCCCGCAGGGCATCAGCCCGTTCAGCAAGCCGACATAAAAAGGTCCGAATTCTCCTTTGTTATTATAAATTCTGTTTCCGATTTTTTTTGGTATCCTGGGGTTCGCTTTTTTCAGCCAGGGAAAAATATTCAGCATGTTTAAGCCTATGATCAGCATAAATGCGCCGGAAATGAAGAAGATCAAGCTCCTTGCCGCTCCGGTAAAGCTCAGCGCCTGACCCAATGCGCCCGCAATGCCGCCTATTGCAGTATAAGAAACAATCCTTCCCGCATTATACAAAAAGCTTGGCTTCAGCTGTCCGTTCTTACTGCCTTCAAAGTGTTTGCATGACATACATTGGGAAATGTTAATGCCTCCGCACATGGCGACACAGTGAACGGATGTGAGCAGACCGACAGCAAACAGGACGCCGTATCCCATCGTTCCGTCGATATCAGGTATGAAATTATAACCCACCGTATTTGTGATAATAAGATGCAGGGCGAGCAATACGACCGCGGCGCCTATGAGTTGATTGATCGTACGCACCGTATTCCTATTGCGCCGTTTCGTTATTGTTTCAGGGACAGGATTGTTTTCAAAGGCCCGATATCCTGCTTTTTCGACAGCCGTTATGATCTCCGGCAAACCGGTTTCGTCCGCGTCAAAAATAACATCGAGCCTGGAATCCGCCGAACTTGCCTTGACCTCCGTTACGCCCCTTATTTTCATCAAACCGTTCTCAAGCCGCAATTCGCAGCCTGCGCAGGACATGCCTTCTATTTGAAGGGCTTTTCTCAATATATTTCTTGTCATAAAATTTCCTTACTTTCCGGTTTTTCATGAAGCCCCGGAATATCCATCCCGGGGCGCGACAGATTGGATTTATTTTATATTGAACGCTTTAATAAATACTTCTACCTGTATTTGCTTTCCGTCTTTGTCCGTTACCGGTATCTTTGGGAATACCCATTCCTTGATTTTGCTTGTATCCACGCCAGCGTCGATCAGAGGCTCCGGATTCAAAATGTATATCAGATCGGCTTCGTTGGCGCTCATATCCTTTGCCCATCCGAATAAATTGCCGTTTCCCAGATCGATTTTGTAATGATCGCCTTCCTCATGATAACCAACGATGCTTCTTTGGGTTTTGACTATTTCTTTGAACAAGCCCAAAGCCGATTTTTCGGTGCCGGATTCAAACTTATCCTTGCCGTATTTGAACGGCATGGTTATTTTCCCGGTCGATTTGTCGTAGAGGTATTGATCTCCCGGCAGTTTTTCAATATCAAGGCCGGCGTCAATGAATGGCGCTGCCTCGAATTCAACTGTGATGTCCGGGTTACTGCCGCTGAAGTCTTCGCTAAGGATGACTCTCTCTTTGTCGTCAAGCCCGCTGATCGCCCAGCCGCCTTTTTCGCCGTCGAACGCAACCTTGTCGGGTACGGCCTTTACCAGTGAATCAAAGGATGTGACCGCCACCTCTGCCACAACGTCCAACGACTGACAGCCTGTAACTGTAACCAGGGCAGCCAGTATAAATATAATTGTTACGGATAATTTATAGTTTTTCATCTGAAGCCTCCTAAAATTTTATTTTATTAATTTTCCGATCGTTAACAGCAGTTCATCGAGCACCTGGATCTCTCCGGCTTGAACACGGCTTGCCACGCACCCTTTCAGATGGTTTTCCAGCAGAAGCTTTCCAACCGAATTCAAAGCGGCCTGAGCGGCTGCGATCTGATTCAGCACATCATCGCAGTAGGCTTCCTTTTCAACCATTCCCTTAATGCCTCTGATCTGTCCTTCGATGCGGCTAAGCCGCACGATAAGTGAATTTTTCAATCGTTCAGGCCGGCTGGTTGTTCTGTCGCCGCCCGGATCCAAATGCGGATCCAAATGCTGACCTTCCGCTTCATAACCCATATCCATTTTCCTCCATAGTTAATCCTGTCATATACGATACCCCCGCATGGTATCTTGGCCGCAGCATTATAATAGCAAGCGAATGGCAGTATTGTAAGTGACCGGAAGGAGGATTCTTTTTTCCGGGCAAAAAAATGAACAGGTGTACAAAAGTATACCTGTTCGGAATCACCTTTTCGCTATAAGGCAGGTGTCCAAGTCGTTTCACGAAAGGCTGAAGGCATTATTTGCAGCCAAGTGTGCAAAAATTCAAGTAATGTTAAATAAATTCCCCCAGCTGTGCAAAATTTCGATTAATGTGTGGAATTATTCGTGGTATTCATATCGAAACGACAATTATGCGCATAATTATACATTTTCTTCATTTTAACCCGGAATATCCACACACAACTTGAAATTTTGCACACTTCACAGCAGGCGCTGCCCCGCCGGAGTTGACAATACAAAATGTACCTCAGAATTCAGGATTCCTTCAAGTGGCAGAGAAGTAATCCGGGCGCCTCTTTAAGGGGCAGCAAAGGTGGCAAAGGCAAAGCGGCTTGAACAAAGTGAAAGCCGGCGCCCTTGGGACGCTGGCCGGCAGTAGGGGCGTATAGCCCTGAACAAACCACCCATTTTGGGTGGTCATGATTTTGGACTTTACCTATTCGATCAGTTTGTTCGCCTTGGCAATATTCACTGCCTGCATCCTGCTCTTTGCGTTAAGCTTATCATAGAGATTACCGGTATGTTTTTTTACGGTGCTTAAGGAAATGCAAAGCGTATCCGCTGTTTCCCCATAACTCAGGCCATCCGCCAGCAGCTTCAGAACCTCCAGTTCCCGATTGCTCAACAGTTCAATCCATGAAGTCTTTGATCCCTTTGCAATCGCCTTGTTTTTCCTATTGAACCAGTCCGCGAATTTTTCCGCTCTGTCCAGCAGATCCGAATCATTGCGCTTCCGCAACATTTTGATCAATTTTGCAAACAGATCATACATTGCGTTGCCCCTGTCGACGAAAGACCGGATATATTTGTCCGCGTCTTCTATCTCCAAAGCTTTCCGCAAACGCGGCAGCGCTTCGCCGTCACTGCCGGATTCCTGATATATAGCGGCTTCCAGAAGCAGCAGGTCGATTCTTTTCTTATGATGCTCCTGTAAACTGGTGTCGGCGCTTATCGGCGCCAGCATTTCAAGCGCCGCCTGATACTTTTTCTGCGCCAGAAAAAGTTCTGCCTGCGCTTCTCTGAGAATGAGGCCGATTTCTTTGCAATCCATGGCTGCGAATTTGTTGATATAGGCTTCCGCACGGCCCGACAGACCCAAAAAGGCCAGCAGGCTGACGATTCCGGGCAGCTCAAATCGTTATTTTCGATGGGATAAGCTTACGCTTATCCCATCAGCTCCGCAAAGGTATCAAGGGCATAATCCACATCGGCTCTCGATACGTCGTTTGAGGTTACAAACCGCAGCTCGCCGTATTCCACGCCGTTGATTTTGATCCTCTTTTCCAGCATCTTTTCAGGCAGGCTATCAAGGATTTCCGCGGGTCTGTCTACCTTGAAAAACACCATGTTGATCTGGACGGAATCCAGATCAACGTCCACGCCCTTCAGCGCCGCGAGCCTCTTCGCCATATATTTCGCATTGTCATGGTCCTCCCGCAGCCTTTTCGTCATTTCCGTCAGGGAGATGATCCCGGCGGCGGCGAGAAAACCGCATTGCCGCATACCGCCTCCAAGCATTTTGCGGTATCTTCTTGCAAGGGCGACGGTCTTCGCGTCTCCGGCCAGCACGGAGCCTACCGGCGCGCAGAGCCCTTTCGACAGGCAGCAGGATACGGTGTCGCAGTATTTCGTGATTTCCTTTACGTCGACATTGAGGGCTGTTGCAGCGTTAAACACTCTCGCGCCGTCCATGTGCACCGGGATTCCGTGCTTTTTCGCCACCGCATATACTTCTTCCATGATTTCCAAAGGCACTACCCTGCCGTTGGCCAGGGCGTTTTCTACGCAGATCAGAGCGGTCTCCGGCTCGTGGATATCGTCAGGCCGGATCGCCTCTTCGATGAGTTTCGCGTCGTAGATCCCGTTTCGGAAAGAAAGCTGTTTCAGGTTGGCGCCGGACAATACCGCGGCTCCGCCCACCTCATGCATGAAAATATGGCAGTTGGCGCTGACGATCACCTCGTCGCCGCGGCGGGTACTGCACATCAGGGCAAGCTGGTTGCCCATGGTCCCGGAGGTTACAAACAGGGCGGCCTCCTTCCCCAGCATTTCCGCTGCCAGCGCTTCCAGTTCATTGACTGTGGGATCGTCCTGGTAAACGTCGTCCCCCACTTCCGCAATATGCATGGCGTCCCGCATCGCCTGGGTCGGCTGCGTTACCGTGTCGCTTCTCAAATCGATATATCTCATAGATCGCTGCTTCCTTTCTGAATTAGTCCTTATAATTTTTTTTGCCAATTAGCACCTTCATTATAACGCATTTACAGAAAAATTTCGACTGTAAGAACGAGAAATAAATAAGAATAAGGAAGTAAATGAAAAGGAAAGGAAAGGAAGCAATTGAAAAAGGTATGATCCGTTGCCCGGAATCATACCTTTGTTGTTTTGTGGCTTCGGTTACTTTCTTATTCAGTAATAGTAACTTCGTGACGGTTCTTGTAAGCGTCGCCGACTGCGCCCAGGAAATCACCGTGCGCATCTCTCAGAGACATGGTCGCGCCGGATACGACATCCGCCAGATCGTCCTTTTCGGCATCTGTCAGCTTGTTGTATTTTGCGAGATCATCCGCGTTCGTTGTGTCGCTCTTGATCGGTCTGCCCGCAGTTGTTGTGTACTTGGCAAACCATGCTTCCAGCTCGTCAACGGTCTTGCCTTTAAAGAAGTTCTGATAGAAGTCCATCTGTTTGTACCATTCGTTCGCCGGATTCATGTGGTAAGAATCTCCGCGCTGTCTCTTTGTCAGCCATCCGCTTACTTCTGCGGCTGCGGATTCTTTGGTATTCACGGAAATGCCGGATATCGTTGCCGTGTTGTGGTCAAAAACATTATATCCTTCTTTGTCCGGCCAGCCTGAGAAATGAGGCATGGACGCGCCGTCATAGTTTGGAGTGGATACTTCGTAACCGTCAATGAATACGTCGAGGATTCTGCCCTGAGCGTCAAAGGTCGCTCTGGCCATTGCGATGTTAAAGCTGTAAACAGGAACTCCGGTTTCGTCTGCTCCCGGGCCGTTTCTGAATGCAACTTTATAACCCATGCCTTCGTACACCTTTGTGCTGTCCGCCGCTGCCACAGTGCTGTCCGCCGCTGCCACAGTGCTGCCCGCCGCTGCCGCAGTGCTGCCGGCTGCAGTAGCTGCCGCCGCCTTTACAACGATCTTCTGTCCGACAAAGATCAGGTCCCTGTTATTAACCTGCGGATTCAGGGCAACCAGCTGGTCCAGGGTCAGATTGTGCTTCGCCGCGATCTTGGCCATCGTATCGCCGCTTACTACGACATAGGTTCCGGATCCTGCCGGAATGTTTGCCGTGGAAGCGGGTCCCGGATTAGTAGTCGTTGCTGGCGCCGGTTTGGACGGGTCTGCCGGAGCGGTCGGCTCTTCGGTCCATGTGGTGGCTGCCGAAACAGCGTCCGTGTCCGGCGATGAAGCCGAAACGACTGCGAACGAGGTCAAAACTAAAAGCAGGACAAGGGAATGCGCAATGATTTTTTTCAAAGTTGGTACCTCCTTCTTTTCCTTGGGTAAAAACTTTACGTTAAATTTTTAACCCAAAACTATAAATT
>DATMXY010000163.1:0-7837 GCA_035561275.1 Anaerovoracaceae bacterium
CGTCAGCACTGTACAAAATGAGAGCATGAAAGATCAGAATTACGTTAAAAAGAACAAAGAGATTGCGGAAAAATTTCTGGCCTGGAGGAGAACTCAGGATATTTCTTCTTTGAAACGCCTGAACCTGGGATGGAGCAACTGGGGATTCGGCAAAGAATCCTTCGAAGAGAGCCTGAAAAGGCTGGCCAATCATAACATTCATTACATAGAATTGCACGGAAATCATTACGGATCCGATTTCGGATATAAAGAAAAAGAAATCAAACCCATTTTAAAAACATACGGCGTTGAGGTCAGCGGGATCTGCGGTATGGTCTCGATCGAATCGGAATTATCGTCTTCCAGTTTCGCGGTGAGGCAGCGTTCCCTCGATTATTTCCGCAAGGAAGCGGAGTTTTGCGCTTCCGTCGGAGGGAAATATATCCTGTTCGCAGCCGGGGCCGTAGGCAGGCCGGCGCCGGATGACGCTTACGATTATCAGCGCTCCGTTGAGTCCATGAAGGTGATTGCCGAGGCGTTTGAAGAATACGGAATCCGCGGAGCTGTGGAACCGGTGCGTTCCGACGAAGTAAGCGTTGTACATACCTTCGCTGAAGCAAAGCAGATGATCAAAGAGATCGGACGTCCCGGCATTCAGCATATTGCAGGCGATGTCTTCCATATGGAGCTGGGCGAAGAGCACATTGCCGGGACCATCATGGATTATCCCGGAGAAATGACGAATCTCCACCTGGCGGACAGTCACAGGCGGGCATTGGGAACAGGCATGCTTGATCTTGATACAATTTTGATGGCGCTCTACCTGACCGGGTATAATAATCAATATTGCTTCTGCTCTCCCGAACCGCTGGGAGGCGGCTCAGACCCGTATGCACAGATGCACGGTTATCCCGACAAGTCCATGCTGGATCAACTGGTGGCGCAGACAGCCTCGTATTTTTATGAAAGAGAAGGCGAAATTTTGAACACGCCTGAAGAAGAGATAAGGAAAGCGTACGATTTATAGATCGAACGAGTCGATTTGAAAAGGCTTTTAGAAAACAGGAGGTGCAAAAATGACAAATAAAAAGATTAACATTGGCATAGCCGGATTGGCTTTCGGGAAAGAATTTGTTGCCGTGTATAAAGAACATCCCCATGTCGGGGACATTGCGATTTGCACTAGAAATCCGGACACTTTAAAAGAAGTCGGCGACGAGTTTGGTATTCCTGAGTATTTGAGGTTCACAAATTACGACGATATGGTAGCGGTGAAAGAACTGGACGCCATTCATGTAGTTACGCCCATCGCCGAGCATGTCCCCCAGACGCTGAAAGCGCTGAACGCGGGGAAGCACGCGGCGTGCACCGTTCCCATGGCTACAACGCTTGAGGACATCAGGGCAATTATTGAAGCGAAACAGAGATCGGGAAAGAATTACATGATGATGGAGACCTCGCTTTATACCAGGGAGTATTTCTATGTCAAAAAAATGAAGGATTCCGGCGAACTCGGCCGCATTCAATACATCAAGGGCGACCATATGCAGAATATGTCTCTGACCGGCTGGGGAGATTACTGGAAAGGATTCCCTCCGTTCCTTTACGGAACCCATGTGCTGGGCCCGATCCTCGACCTGGTAGGCACCCGCGCGAAATCGGTGCGCTGCCTGGGCTCCGGGAAACTGTCCCAGGACAAGGCGGAAAATTACGGATGCCCTTATGCCGTGGAAACGGCGACTTTCCGTCTGGAAAACTCCGACGTTGTGGCGGAAGCCCACCGCTGTCTTTTCGAAACCATCCGCCAGGTCAGGGAATGCTTTGACGTGTACGGCGATAAAAAATCCTTTGAATGGGAGCCCACTGTAGATGAAGGGCATACGATATTTTTCGGCATTGACGACTATGAAAAATTTGAGGCTCCGGATACCGGCGAACTGCTGCCTCCGGAAATCGAGAAATTTACAAAAAGGCAAACGATAAAAGATCCGAACCAGCCGTCCTTTATTCAGGGGGCCGGACACGGAGGATCCCATCCGCACCTTTGCCATGAATTTATTATGTCTATCGTGGAAGACCGCGACCCCTATGTGGATGTATTCAAATCCGCGGATATCACCGCCGCAGGGATCTGCGCCCAGGAATCCGCAATGAAAGACGGAGAAGAAATCCTGGTGCCGGATTTCAGAAGCGAGTACAAATAAAAACGACCGGCAGGAGCAGGCGTATGGAAAAGATTCTGGAGATGGAAAACATATCAAAGTCGTTCAGCGGGATCAGAGTGTTGAATAACGTCAGCTTTGATTTATATCCCGGTGAAGTTCACGCATTGGTCGGTGAAAACGGCGCCGGAAAGAGCACCTTGATGAAGATCCTCATGGGCGTTTATCAGTCGGAGGGCGGCAGCATTAAAATCAACGGCGCACCCGCAAGCATACACAACCCTTCCCAGGCGCTTGCCCTGGGGATCTCCATGGTGCATCAGGAATTGAGCCCGGTGCCCGAAATGTCCGTGGCAGAGAATATCTTCATCGGCAGGGAGGAAGGGCGTTTCGGCATTGTCAATTTGTCGAGGCAGGAACAGCTCACCTCTGAAATACTGAATGACTTCGGCCTGAATATTTCGGCAAAAAAGAAAATGGGCAGCCTCAGCGTATCGGAAATGCAGATGGTTGAAATCGCAAAAAGCATTTCCTGCAACGCGAAAATTATCATCATGGACGAGCCTACTTCCGCCATTACCGAAGCAGAAGTGCGCAAGCTGTTTGAGGTGATCAAATGTCTTTGTGAGCAGAAGATCGGGATCATCTATATCTCACATAAAATGGACGAACTGTATGAAATCGCGGACAGGGTGACGGTTCTCCGGGACGGATGCTTCGTGGACACCCTTCCCATAGCGAAGCTTGACCGCCGGGACTTGATCCGCATGATGGTCGGAAGGGAAATCACAGACGTGTATCCCGTGGCAAATAACAAGCCAGGCGAGGTTGTGCTTTCTGTCAAAAACCTGACCCGTACCGGCGAGTTCCAGGATGTGTCCTTCGATCTGCACGCCGGCGAACGGCTCGGTATCGCCGGGTTGATGGGCGCGGGCCGCACGGAACTTGTGATGACGGTTTTCGGCGCCCGGAAACCAAAGTCCGGTGAAATATGGCTGAAGGGAAAAAAGGTAAACGTTGGCAATCCGAAGCAGGCGATCCGTTTAAAGATGGCGCTGGTTACCGAGGACCGGAAGCGGTTTGGCTTAAATCTCCTCGCCAGCACGGGCAACAATATCGTAGCCGTCATAGAGAAAAATCTGACCAGGCTGGGTATGTTCAACAACCGGAAAGCTAACTCCGTCAGCGACGAAATGATCAGTAAGCTGAATATCCGGGTGAAATCCAGGAATCAGGCCGTTTCTTCCTTATCCGGCGGAAACCAGCAAAAGGTGGTCCTGGCGAAATGGCTGGCGGAAGATATCGACATCATCATATTTGACGAGCCAACAAGAGGAATCGACGTAGGGGCAAAAGCCGAAATTTATAAAATTATCAATACCCTTGCCGGGCAGGGGAAAGCCATTATATTTATTTCGTCGGAAATGCCTGAGCTGATCGGCATGACAGACCGTATCATCGTCCTTCATGAAGGAAATCTGGCAGGAGAACTGAAAAAAGAGGAAATCAGCCAGGAACGCATCATGGCTCTTTCTGCAAATGTTATGTAACGGAGGGTTAAAATGCTCAGAGGACAAGGAATCAGCTATAAATCAATTGCGAATTCTGTTTTTTATATACTCGGCAAGACGGGGATCTTTTGGGCGCTGTTCCTGCTGATTGTGTTGCTTTCCTTTATTAAGCCCGAGTTCATGTCCATGAGCAACATTCTGAATATTTTCAAACAGGCTTGCATTACGTCGATTTTAGGGATTGGAATGACCTTTGTTCTGCTTTCCGGGGGGATCGACCTGTCCGTGGGTTCCGTAGTGGCCCTCAGCAGCGTGATCGCGGCTTATGTCGGCATTACATTTCCGGATTCTTCGGTGTTCCTATACTTTGGTGCCGCGATTCTCGTCGGAATGGCCTGCGGATTGATCAACGGAGTGGGCGTCTCCCTGATCGGATTTCCGCCTTTTATCATGACGCTGGGCATGATGGGTATGGCCCGCGGCGCCGCTCAGGTATTTACCGGCGGAGTTCCGCTTTTCGGCGTGTCCCGGGAGTTTGCCCGGGTATCCGGCGGAATGACCCTCGGGATACCCAACCTTGTCTATTATATGGCGGTCATTTTTATCATCAGTTACCTGGTGTTGAAAAAGACCATATTTGGCCGGAGAATCTATGCGATCGGCGGCAATCCGGATGCGGCAAGGCTATCCGGCGTAAATGTAAAAGCTCATGTTCTGTCGGTTTATATGATCTGCGGGGCGCTGGCGGGTTTCTGCGGCATGCTGATGGCTTCCCGCATTACCTCAGGCAATCCTACGGCGGCGGGTGCGTATGAAATGGACGCCATTGCGGCGGCAGTCATCGGAGGCGTCAGCATGACCGGCGGCGTCGGCAGCGTACTGGGCACCATCATCGGCGCATTTCTGCTGATTACGATACAAAACGGTTTCGATATTTTAGGGATCTCCCCGTTCTATAAGACCATCGTGCAGGGCGGTATCATCGTCCTGGCTGTTTTCATTGACCTGAAAAGCAAATCTAAGAAATAAACTGATCCCTTAATTTAAGGGTTAAGTATAAATCTTTTTTACACGAAAAGGAGGAGTAATTGGAAATGAAGAAATTGATGGTATTGTTTCTGACGCTTGCGCTTGCACTGTTTGGATTTGCCGGCTGCGGAGGATCTCCGGCTGAGGAAAGCGACACAGGTTCAGATGCGGCTGCGGAAGAAGAAGGCCCCGGATTAGTCGTCATGACGATCTCCAACCAGCAGAATGAATTCATCGTCGGCATGGGCAACAGCTTTAAATCCGTAGGAGAAGAGTTAGGCTATGAGGTTCAGTTAATGGACGCCGACACCGACCCCACCAAGCAGCTTTCTCAGATTGAAAGCGCCATCTCGCAGGGAGCCAAGGCCATTTTCCTTGAACCGTGTTCTTTTGACGGTTTGACAAGCGGCCTTGAAGAGGCTAAGGAAGCGGGTATCCCGGTATTTACAATTCATAACGGAGTCTCTGCAACGGATCTCATCACTTCCGCAATCTATGTAAACGTTAAGGAAGGCGGAAAGCAGAAGATGCAGCACTGCGTCGACCAGCTCGGGGGGAAGGGCAAAATTGCCATCATGACCGGTATTACGGGACAGGATACGACAAACCAGATCTGCGGCGGTTACGATGAAGTACTGAAAAATTATCCTGATATTGAAGTGCTCTACACCGGCGCGGCGGATTGGGGCGCGACGAAAGCCACGCCGCTTGCTGAGAACTGGATCGCAGCTTCTGGGGACGAGCTTGACGCCATCGTCTGCAACAATGACGGCATGGCGTTGGGAGTAATCCCGGTACTCTCCACCACCGGACATACCGGAGACATCCTGCTCTACGGTCTTGACGCCACGAAGGAAGGCCTGAAGGCAGTCAAAAACGGCGAAATGACCGCAACGATCTATGTGGACGCCCACGGCGAAATCGTGAAGGCATTTGAGCTGTTGGGAATCCTGGAAGACGGCGGGACCGTCGACAGCGAATATGTAATTCCCACCGTTCTGATCGACAAGACCAACGTAGACGAATATCTGAAATAAGCCAAAAATAAACGGAGGATAGGTAACTGATTCTTTTGAAGGTATAGCGTCCGACTTGCTATACCTTCAAACTTTACAAACAAATCGATTCAAGTCAGACAAGTCGATTGGAATGAGGAGGCGATCCTGTGAAGATAGCAGTTTCGGGAGAAACGCCCGGCAAAATGTATCCACTTTCGGAAATCGCGCAGTTGATTCGCGGATACGGCGCGCGAGCGATTGAACTTTGGCCTGAAAATGTCCCTGCCGGATCCGGGCAGACCGTTCATAGACTCTATAGAAACCGCGATCTCGGCGCGGCAAAGTCGATTCTTGACCAGGAGGGCGTCGCTGTTGCCTGCGTGGCGTTTGGAGGCGCCTTCGACCGCAGTATCGCCGGGGATGAAGCCCTTTACTCCAAAGAGCTCGCCGAAGCGGTCAATGCCGCGAAATATCTCGGTGTGAAGTATGTCAACCATTACCTCTATTATCTTTCCATGGAGGACAGGGCTGACACGGAGCGCTTAAAAAGGCTGTTCAGCCCGGCCATCGAAAAAGCCGAAGCGGCCGGAGTGACTTTGGTTCTGGAAGACGAAGCCCATGACTCGACCAAAAACCCGGTTGAAATGCTCCGGATCCTGGAGGCCATGGATTCGAAATACTTTAAGGTCAATTATGATGCGGTGAATTTTTATCAGGCCTCATATGAAGGCTTTCCCTATGCTTATGAAATCCTGAAAGACAAGATCGCATATATCCATATTAAGGACGGCTGCCTGTATGTACCGGAGCACGGGCATAGCCCGGACGCGCTGGGCGGAATGATGAGCGGCGCAAATTCCGGCCGGTCCATCTATTATCCGATGATGGGAACCGGGATTCTCAATATTTACGGCCTGATCAGAAGAATAAAAGCCGACGGATATGAGGGATGGTGTACTTTAGAGCCCCATACGACGCCGGAACTCTGGCATACCTATATCCAGGCTGAAATATCCTATTTAAAAGAAACCAATGCTTTTAAGGAGTGAGTGGAAGATGAGCAGTATTTGGACAATGGGCGAAATGATCGTTGAAATAATGCGGCCAAAGGAGGATATGCCCCTGGATGCCGTGGGCGAATTCCTGGGGCCTTATCCCAGCGGAGCGCCCGCTATTTTTGCAGACACCGCGGCCAAGATGGGAAAAAAATCCGGCATCATAGGCGGCGTTGGAAAAGACGACTTCGGCAAATGCTTATTGGAGCGGCTTCAGGGCCATGGCGTGGACTGCAGGTTTGTGAATCAGGTTGAAGGATGCTCCACCGGAGTCGCTTTTGTAACCTATTTTTCAAACGGCGATCGAAAATTTATCTTCCACATCGGAAATACCCCTGCGGCCCAGGTGGAATCGCCTGATGTTTCCGAAATCGAATCCCCGTCTTTTTTTCATTTAATGGGCTGCTCTTTAACGGCAAAAGAGTCTTTTTATGAGGAAATCATCAAGACGCTTTATAAATTTCTTGATAAGGGCGCGAAAGTATCCTTTGATCCCAATATACGCCCGGAATTGATCGGCAGGCGTTCCATGAGCGAATTTATCGGACCGGTCCTTGAAAACTGCTCGGTCCTGATGCCCGGCGTCGGCGAACTCCTGAACATAGCACAGACCGATACGGTTGAGCACGCTTTGGAAAAGCTGTTCCGGAATCCGAAGCTGGAGATCGTCGCCCTGAAAAGGGGAAGTCAGGGCTGTTCGGTTTATACCAGGGAAGAACAGTTCAATCTGGGAGTGTATCCGGTAACCGTCAAAGATGCTACCGGCGCCGGAGACAGCTTCGATGCGGCGTTTCTCTGCGGCTTGATTGACAGCCTTCCGCTTCTTGAATGCGCAAAGATGGCTTCCGCGGCCGCCGCCATCAACAGCGCGGCGTTTGGCCCCATGGAAGGCCTGATCAGTCCGGAAAGCGTGAAAAAAATGATTAACGACAACCAATAAGCCCTTTTCAGACCTTTTTCATATATCTCTTCTAAAGAAAGCAAACTGCGTCGGATTTACCATCTTGCAGCAATACGGTCCGGCACAGTTTGCTTTCTTTTTGAATTTTACATTTTTAACTTAAAAAAAGTGTATCGAAAATACATTTTTCTCGACTTATTGG
>DATMXY010000164.1:0-2747 GCA_035561275.1 Anaerovoracaceae bacterium
GAATAAGAGAGAAGAGGTATGAAAGATAACTCAAAGATTTCAAGTGCAGTTATCAAAAGACTGCCAAGATACCGAAGGTATCTGTCTGATCTTCAAAACAAAAACGTCGACAGGATTTCATCGAATGAACTAAGCAATCTGATTGGCTATACTGCGTCTCAAATCAGGCAGGATTTGAACAATTTCGGAGGATTTGGCCAGCAGGGTTACGGATATAATATACAAAGCCTGTACAATGAAATCACTGCAATCCTTGGATTGGACAAGGAATACAAAATGATTATCGTTGGGACGGGCAATCTGGGTCAGGCGATCGCCAATTACACGCACTACTATAAATCCGGTTTTAAAGTCACCGCAATGTTTGACGTCAATCCGAAACTTATCGGCTTGAGGATCAATGATATTGAGGTAATGGACTACGAGAGCCTGGATGATTTTCTGAGGAACAACTCCGTAGATATCGGTATCGTTTGTACCAACAGGTCAAGCGCGCAGGAAGTCGTCGACAAGCTCTGCGACGGGGGCGTCAAGGGGATCTGGAATTTCGCCCCGACGGATCTTAACCTGAAGACCAATATTGCGCTGGAAAACGTACATCTGAGCGACAGCCTGCATTCTCTGGCGTACTATATCAATCGTAACAGACAGACGGAAAAAGAATAGCAGTGGAAAAACAAACAGAAATCCGGAAGCAAAAATAACCGTTTCGCGAGAAACGGTTATTCATTCTTCCACTCTGATAATAATAATTAACCTTCTACCGGGGCGTCAACAGGGCACGCATTGGCGCATGCGCCGCAATCGATACATTTGTCAGGGTCGATCACGTATTTGCTGTCACCTGAAGAAATTGCCTCAGTCGGACATTCGGCTTCGCATGCTCCACAGCTGATGCAGTTATCATTAATTACATATGCCATAACAAAAACCTCCTTAAACAGTGAATTGAACAAGTAGGATAATTATATCAGAAGCTTGTCAAATTAACAATATCATTTTCTGAAATTTTGGGGTGAACCATGAGAGTTTACGGTTTGGTCGGGAAGAGCGGAACCGGCAAAAGCTATCAGGCCATGAACCTGTGCAAAGAGATGAGTATCGAATGCATTATCGACGACGGCCTGTTTATCTCCGGGAGTTCCATACTGGAAGGGACCTCGGCAAAGCGGCAGAATACAAAAGTCGCGGCTATAAAAACAGCCCTGTTCACCGACGATGAGCACCGCCGCCTGGTCAGGGATAAGATCAGGGAGGTTTCCCCCGAATCCCTGCTGATTCTCGGCACCTCGGAAAAAATGATCCGTCGGATCGTGGAGCACCTCGATCTTCCGGAGCCGGAGGCGATCATCCACATTGAGGAAATCACCACCGACGAGGAGCGGGAAGCTGCGAGAAAGCAGCGGCAGGAAATGGGGAAACACATCATCCCCGTGCCGACGCTGCAGCTTAAACGTGAATTTTCGGGGTATTTTCTGGACCCGCTGAGGATCATCCGGGGCTGGAGGGGCGGAAGGGCTTCCGTCTCGGAAAAGACGGTGGTGAGGCCGACCTACAGCTATCTTGGAGAATATTCCATCTCCGACAAAGTCATTGGCGATGTGGTATACTATCTGGGGGGACAGACGGAAGGCGTGGATTCCGTGACCAAGGTTTCCATTGAAAACAATCCGGACGGCATGCAGATCACCATATCTCTGATCTGCAAATTCGGATTCCGGATCATCGACGCGGCCAGGGAGCTTCAGAGGGTCGTCGCGAAAAACGTCGGAAGCATGACGGCCTTCCACATCAAATCCGTCGACGTCGATATCAAAGGGCTGAAATAGCGTACCGAGGCAGAACGACCATGAAAATAGCAGAAGAAAACAACCGAATTACCGTGAAAGGAATCAAAGACTTCCACCTTGACCATACCTTTGATAACGGGCAGTGTTTCCGCTGGAACAGGGAGGAGGACGGCAGCTATACCGGCGTCGCTTTCGGCAGGGCGGTGAATATCGATTATACGGATGGCGCCCTCGTTCTGGACAATGTTTCTCCGGAAGACTTCCATAACGTCTGGAAGGACTATTTGGATCTTGACCGCGATTACGGCGCACTCAAAAGGATGCTTGCCGAAAAGGACCCGGCCATGGCCACCGCCATCTCCTGCGGCAGCGGCATGCGGATCCTGCGGCAGGATATATGGGAAACGCTGATCTCCTTCATTCTTTCTCAGAACAATAATATCGCAAGGATCAAAAAATGCGTGGAAAGCCTTTGCGCCGCTCACGGAAAACCTGTCGGTACATATAAGGGAAAGATGAGGTATGCTTTTCCGGCGCCGGAAGTCCTGGCAAAACTGAGCACGGAAGAACTGGATACATGCAGATTGGGTTATCGGGCAAAATATATCGCGGAAACCGCGAAGCAGATCGCGGCCGACGGCGGAAAAACTCTGAACAGTCTTGGCGGCGCGTCTGCGGAGGCAGCCTATGAATATCTGCTCACCCTGAGTGGAGTAGGGCCGAAGGTCGCCCACTGCATCATGCTGTTTTCCATGGAGAAGTATGGCAGCGTTCCGCTGGACGTCTGGATCAAACGGGTCATGAATCAGATTTACCATATTGAAGAGGGTAACGTAAAAGCGATGCAGGAGTACGCAAACCGTCATTTCGGAGAATACGGGGGATTCGCCCAGCAATACCTGTTCTACTATGCGAGGAAGAATTTATAAAATGTGATGAAATTTTTAGCAAAAACCT
>DATMXY010000165.1:0-7029 GCA_035561275.1 Anaerovoracaceae bacterium
CTGCGGGAGAGACTGCGGAGCAAAGCCGGTCGGAAATGCGTGAAGCAGGGCCGACATGCATTGCAGAAGCAACACCGAAGGAGTAAGCATGGATTTAGCCTTAAATCATGTGATGATCTCAGGTAAAGAGGACCGCAGCCGGACAGGACTCTGGAAAGCGTAAGCACCGAAGGGGCAACTCCCGGGCGCAATGGTGGGCCGGTATCGGGAAGAATCTCTCAGGTTAATAACAGAGCGGAAAGGCGTTGTTCTTTCTGTTCTGTTTTTGTTTTTGGCCGGCAAATCAAACGAGTCAGTTTGAACAGAAACGGAACCGGAAAAGTCCAGACAATCCGGGAATTGGAGAAGAAAACTATGAAGGTGTATGACTCAATCATTATCGGCGCGGGGCCGGCGGGGCTATCGGCCGGGATTTATGCCGGACGGGCGCTGCTCGATACGCTGATCATCGAGCAGGGGCCGGAGGGAGGCCAGATCATTCAGACGGCCGAGATCGAAAACTATCCGGGATCGCCGCTTGAGGAAAGCGGAGAATCGCTCATCGGGAGGATGGCGGCCCAGATAAAGAAATTCGGTATCGAAAAAATAAACGACACGGTAAAGAAGGTTTCTCTGGAAGGCAAGGTCAAGACAGTGACCTGCGAACAGGGAAGCTACCAGACCAAAACACTCATCATCGCGGGCGGCGCAACCGCAAAACCGATCGGATGCGTCGGAGAAGAAGAGTTCGTAGGCAGAGGCATTTCCCACTGCGGGACCTGCGATGGGCCGTTCTTTAAGGGGCTGCATGTATATGTGGTCGGCGGAGGCGAGGCGGCGCTGCAGGAAGCCGTTTACCTCACAAAGTTTGCGAGGAAGGTCACTGTGATCCATCGGAGGCGGGTCCTGAGAGCTTCAAAATTCACGCAGGATAAGGCCTTTAAACATGAGAAGATCGATTTCATGTACCATACGGTGATCAAAGAGGTCAGGGGCGACGGCCTGCTGGAATCCATGATCGTGGAAAACGTCAAGGACGGCAGCGTTACGGAAATCAAGGCGGACCCAAACGACGGCACCTTCGGGCTCTTCGTGTTCATCGGCTTCAATCCGGCGACGGAGATCTACCGGGGGAAGCTGAAGCTGAATGAAAAAGGGTACATCGTGACCGACTCTGATATGAGGACCAGCGTGGAAGGCGTATTCGCGGCCGGAGACATCAGAGAAAAAAGCCTGCGGCAGGTGATCACCGCGGCGGCGGACGGGGCCATTGCCGCAGAGCAGGCTGGAAAATATATTGATGAAACATGTGAAGTCGTTTAGAAGGGAGAGGAGAAAATGGATTTTAAACAAATTGAGGCATTTGTATCGGTGGTTGACCACAAGAGCTTTTCCAAGGCTGCGGACGTCTGCTTTCTGACCCAGCCGACCATCAGCGCGAGGATTTCTTCTCTGGAAAAGGAACTGGGCGTCAGGCTCATCGACAGGACCGGGAGGGAAGCATTTTTGACCGATTACGGCAGGGTTTTCTACAAGTACGCCGCGGAAATGCTCGACACCAGAAACAGGGCGGCGGATTCCATCCAGGACCTGTCCAAGGAAATCAACGGCATCATCGCGACCCAGATCGCTTAAGACAGCTGCTATGACAACAAACGGAAGAAGAGGCGCCGCGCCTCTTTTTTCTATTGCATAGCGCACAGATAAAAGAAAATTTTCTGCACTCGTAAATTTTCTGCTTATGCGTTATAATAGTCCTGTTGGCTGTGCCCGATCAGAATAAGGGCGTACAAAAAAACGGAAAACGGAGATCAACATGAAAAAATATGATATTATAATCGTCGGCGCCGGCGCCAGCGGAGTCTTTATATCCTACGAGCTGACCAAAATCCCCAACACGGCAAGCGTGCTCATGATCGACAAGGGCGCCCCGTTGGAAAACAGGCTCTGCCCAATCAAAAACGGTAAAGCGCAGACTTGCATACGCTGTAAGCCCTGCCACATCATGAACGGCTACGGCGGCGCGGGGACCCTTTCGGACGGGAAATACAACATCACCACCCAGTTCGGCGGCGACCTCCACAATTACGTCGGAACGGAAGAGGCGCTGGAACTGATGGAGTACGTCGACCAGGCGCTGTGCGGCATGGGCGGGGAAGACGCCAAGCTGTATTCCACCGCGAATTCGGGCTTAAAAACCCTGGCCTTGAGAAACAACCTTCATATGCTTGACGCAAAAGTCAGACATCTTGGCACCGACCGGAACGTCAGGATCCTGAAGAGGATCTTCGATTACACGAAGGACAGGATCGACACCGTGTTTGATACCCAGGTCACCGATGTGGAGAAGACAGAGGAAGGCTTCCGCATCGTCACCGACAAATGCGAAGAATATGAATGCAAAGATCTGGTCCTTGCCACAGGCCGCTCGGGATCCAGATGGATTTCAGACATCTGCGACAAGTTCGGCATCGAACTGAAGAAAAACCGGGTGGACATCGGCGTCCGTGTCGAGCTTCCCGCCGAGATTTTCAAACATATCACCGACGACGTCTACGAGAGCAAGATCGTCTATAAGACGGATAAATATAACGACATGGTGCGGACCTTCTGCATGAATCCTTACGGCGAGGTAGTGGCGGAGAACACCAACGGCATCGTGACGGTAAACGGTCACAGCTATGCGGATCCCAACCTGAGGACGGAGAACACCAATTTCGCCCTTCTGGTGTCCAACCAGTTCACCGAGCCCTTCAAGGACAGCAACGAATACGGCGAATCCATCGCACGGCTCAGCAACATGCTGGGCGGCGGCGTTCTGCTCCAGCGTTTCGGAGATCTGGTCAAGGGCAGGCGAAGCAGCGCGAGACGTATGGAAAAATGCTTTACCAGGCCGACCCTGAAAGCGACGCCGGGCGATCTGAGCCTGGTGATCCCCAAGCGGCAGCTTGACAATATCATTGAAATGATCTACGCCCTGGACAAAATCGCCCCGGGAACCGCCAACGAGGACACACTGCTCTACGGCGTCGAGGTCAAGTTCTATAATTCGAAGGTGCAGGTGGACCATAACCTGGAGACGAAGGTCAAAGGGCTTTACGCACTGGGGGACGGCTCCGGCGTGACCCATTCCCTGTCCCAGGCCTCCGCCAGCGGCGTCCACGCGGCCAGGATCCTGGTGGAAAAGTATCAACAGATTTAAAGTATCTTTAAACAGATGAGAGTGCCTTTTGAAGCGATGCAGCTTACGCATCGCTTCTTTTATGGTTTTGTCAAAAGTCGGCAAACCTCGTAGGACATTGACTTTTTGCAGAATATTGCGTAATATTTATACTAGTGCAATGATTTGCGCAAGAAGCTGATAAGAAAGGGGCTGCTTCCTTTGGCGATCGACAATATGAAAGAAATGCTTAAATTGCTGGAGCCCGTTTTAGACGCCACCTCGGATGCGATCTGCATTCATAACAGGCAGGGTGAAAAAATTTTTTCAAACAAAGCCTATGAGAATATGATACGCCGCTCTAAAAATGAAGTGATCTGCGACTCCTCCGAAATCATATGGGACAAGCAGGCGATCGGAACGGTCGAGGTATATCATGACATCTCAGAGGTCAACCGGCTGAAGAGAGAACTGGATAAGGTAAACCAAAAACTGAGAAAATCCCAGGGGAAATACACCTTTCAGGATATCATCGGCAAAGACCCCGATCTGCAGCACATGATCAGGATTGCCAGGGGTGCGGCCGCTACTCCGGCCACGATCATGATACGGGGAGAAAGCGGTACAGGCAAGGAGATCGTTGCTCACGCCATCCATAACAGCAGCAGCCGGCGATATGAAAACTTCGTCAAAGTCAATTGTACCTCCCTGCCGGAAGAACTGATCGAAAGCGAACTTTTCGGCTACTGCGACGGTGCGTTTACGGGAGCGCGCCGGGGAGGCAAAAAAGGACTGTTTCAGGAAGCTCACCGGGGGACGCTTTTTTTGGACGAAATCGGAGACATCTCCCTGCGGATGCAGATGAAGCTGCTGCGGGTGCTGCAGGAAAAAGAGATCATGCCCGTCGGCTCCACCGAAGTGGTCAAAGTGGACGTGCGCATCATCTGCGCCACGAATAAAAATCTGGAAGAGATGGTGGAAAAGAGAGAATTCAGGGACGACCTGTATTACCGTTTGAACGTATTCCCGCTGTTCATCCCGCCTCTGCGGGACCGACCGGATGACATCGAAGACATATCGTGGTACCTGATCAATCATTATAATGAATTATACGGCAGAAACGTACAGGAAATAGAGCCTGCCGCCATAGAGATCCTGACGGAGCAAAAATGGAAAGGCAATGTACGCGAACTGGAAAACGTGCTGTCAAGAACAATGATCAATATGGGAGAGGGCGAGGCTGTACTGAAAAGGTCCCATCTGCTGGCAACCTTCGGTTTTGGTATCGGCCGGAATCCCGCGGCCGCCGTTCCGCCCCAGAGAAGCGGCGGGGAAAGGGGCTCCGCGTCCATTGCGGTCCGTTTAAGCGAAGCGCTGGAAGAAGCCGAGAGAGGCTGCATTCTGTCCGCCCTTGACAGAACCGGCGGCAATAAAAACAGCGCCGCCTACGAACTGGGTATTCCGCTGCGGACCCTGTATTATAAATGCAATAAGCTGGGATTGCGCTAATCTGCAATCCGCTGTAATCTGCTGCAACCCACGAAGCCATTCAGGCATTTTTTGCGGATTTATGCCGCAGAAATTTGCAAAAATGAGGCGAGAAAACCTGCCCGAAGCCGTGAATCAGTTGAAATATCAACCTTGGCATATATCTTGCTCTTATAAAACAGAAATCGGCCGTCGCTGTTATTTGATCAAAAGGCGGGAACGCCTTAGAAAGAGGGAGAAATATGAATCTGAACGAATTCGCCAACCTGTATTACAGCAATTTTGTGTATCCGCCTGTTCCTTTGGATCCCAAGGAAACCGCGCTGGTGCTCATCGACGTACAGGACTGCCTGACCAAGGACTATTATGAGAAGTTTTTCAAGATGATCGGACAGGATGTGGATGCGCTGGCGCCGGTCCTCGACGAACTGGGCGCCTATGTGGATGAAAAACTCGAGAATATCGGAAAAGTCCTGAGCGCCTGCAGAAGCAAGGGGATCCGCCCGATCCACGTGAAAATAGAATCCTACCTGCCCGACGCGGCGGATACCGGGCGGCTTCATGCCGCGGCCGGACTGAAATACCCGCCGGGTACTCCGGAATGCGAATTTCTGGAGTTTGCGAAACCGGCCGGCAATGAGATCGTTTTAAAAAAGACCTGCTCCGGGATCCATGTCGGGACGCCGATCGACAGGATCCTGAGGAACCTCGGAATTAAAAATGTTATCATCGTGGGGTTTTACACGGATCAATGCGTTAGCACATCCGTACGGGACCTTGCTGATCTTGGCTATGTGACTGGGGTGGTGGAAGACGCCATCGGCGCCTTCAGCCCTGAACGCCATGAAAAGGCATTGCTCGGATTCAAAAACATCTACGCGGCGGCAGAAACCACAGAAAGCCTGCTTTCACGGCTGGCGGAACTAAAATAGAAGGATGGACAAACCGCAGCATTAACAAATTAAGATTTGACATTAATTCAAAGGAGGCATTATGCGGAAAAAAGAGCGTGATGCGCTGACAGAAGGACTGATTCAACAATATGAGCCGGAATTTATCCAATGGCGCAGGTATTTTCACAGAAATCCGGAACTGAGCTTTGAAGAGTTTGAAACGTCGGATTTTATCGCGGAAAGACTGTCGGAAATGGGTTATGCGGTAAAAAGGAATATTGGCGGGACCGGCGTAATCGGGATGCTGGATACGGGAAAGCCCGGGCCTGTCATTGCATTCCGGGCCGATATGGATGCGCTGCCGCTGATCGAAGCGACCGGGCTGCCCTTTGAATCGGCAAAATGCGGTCTCATGCACGGCTGCGGACACGACGCCCATATGGCCGTCGTGCTGGGAACGGCAAAGATCCTTTCGCTGGCAAAAGAGGAACTTAAAGGCTGCATCAAGATGATCTTCCAGCCGGGCGAGGAGGCAAACGGCGGCGCGAAATGCATGATCAATGATGGCGCGCTGAAAGATCCTGATGTGGAAGCTATCTTTGCCCTGCATATCATCCCCGAACTGGAAGCGGGGACGATCGGGATCAAAGACGGATATCTGTCAGCGACAGACGACGAGGTGGCGATCCGCGTTTACGGGATCAGCTGCCATTCTTCCGCGCCGGAGGACGGAGTCAACGCGATCATGATCGCCGCGAATATCCTGACGGCGCTGCAGAGTATACAGACAAACTGCATCAGCCCCCATGACGTCGCGACCTTTTCCATATGCAAGATCAAAGGCGGGGATGCGATCAACGTTCTGGCCGATTATGTTGAAATGTCCGGCATGATCCGCTGCATTGAGAAGAAAAACAAACTGATTTTCAGGGAGAAAATTGAGAAGATCTCGCACAGCATAGCCGCCGCCATGGGCGGCACGGCGGAAATCGACGTCATCGAGGGTTTTCCCGCGGTAAATAACGACCCCAAGCTCACAGGCCTTGTGATGGATGCGGCGTCGGAATCTTTGGGATCCCCTGAGCGTGTGATCCTTATAAAGCACCCGCATCTGGGTTCGGAGGATTTTTCCTATTACCAGGAAGAAATCCCCGGAGTCATGTTTATGCTGGGCGCAGGGACCGCCTGCGAAGACCGGGGGACCCTGCACAGTACGGCACTGAACATCCATGAAGATTCCCTTGCCTATGGCGTCAGGATCTTTGCGAACGTCGCGATGAGGATGTGCGGAGCCGAAGCCCCTTAGACCTGTTTCAGGATCATGAGCGATACGAAGAGAGCCATAAGTTTCTAAATAATAATTTCCTAATGAACCCTTGACATTTTAATGAATTTATAGTAATTTAATTAAGTGTCATGCAGGCATGGCGGAATTGGCAGACGCGCACGGTTCAGGTCCGTGTGAAGGTTCCTTCATGGAGGTTCGAGTCCTCTTGCCTGCACCAAGAT
>DATMXY010000166.1:0-4860 GCA_035561275.1 Anaerovoracaceae bacterium
GCGCTGTCCGTTTTGCCACTGCGGCTTACGCACCTAACCACATTTGCAGCGCAAATGTTTGGTAGGCGCCATACGGGAATTCCCCGGTTTTGCCGGATCGGAATTCTTCCGTTAAGCTGTGGCGAAAAGGCAAATCTTCGATTTGCTGATTTTTATCGTCCTTGATATGATTATAACCGGTTTTGTAAATAATTATAACGCTGACACGTTATAACAAGGATACAATCATGGCATCTTATGGTATAATCTAGTAATAGTTTACGCAGGAAAATTAACAGGTAAAATTACGCAAACTTAACGCAAGATTGCGCAGAAAATTTTCAAAAAGCTTGAAAGCAAGGAGGAGTGAACGCCGCCAATGGAAATAAAGATCAAACTGATAACAGGGCCCAGGGAACTGCCCGTCGAAAGAACGGTGGAAGAGGGGACGACGCTGGAAAGCATTGCAAGAGAATACAAAGACCTGCCTTATACGATCCTGGCAGCCAAAATGGACAACAGGGTCGTTGAACTGACAAGGCCGATAGATAGTTCGTGTGCCACGGTGGAATTTCTGGACATGAGAGACCAGGCGGCAAACCTGATCTATCAAAGAAGCGTATCTTTTATCTTTTTGAAAGCAGTCCGTGATATACTGGGCAAGGTTCCCGTCATAATAGAAAACTCTTTGAATAAAGGACTGTATACGGAAGTAGGGACTGTAAATCCGATTACAGAAGAGGAAGTCCGGCAGGTAGAGCAGAGAATGCGCGAGCTTGTTGAAAAAGATATTCCCTTTAAAAAAGAGCTGATGAACAGAAAAGACACGCTGAGCGTGCTCATTGAGGACGGCCTTATTGAAAAGATCAGATTGCTTGAGAAATCCGAAGTCAGATTTTTCCCCTTTTATTCTCTGGAAGGATTCCGTAATTTTTTCTACGGTCATATGACGCCTTCCGCCGGATATGTGAAATATTTTGAATTGAGAAAATACCGGAAGGGCGTCCTGCTGCGGTTCCCGCACCCGTCGAAGCCGGATGAAATCCCGCCCTATGTGGATGAAGTGCTGCTGTACCATGTCTTCGGCGAAACAAAGAAATGGGACCGGCTCATGGGCATCGCCTTTGTCGACGACCTCAACGAAAAGATCGAAAGCGGCGAATACAGGGAGATCATCCAGATCTCCGAGGCGCTTCACGAGAAGAAGATCGCCCAGATCGCCGATATGATAACAGACCAGAAAAAACGGATCGTCCTGATTTCGGGTCCGTCCTCCTCAGGGAAAACCACCTTTGCCAGGAGGCTTATCATCCAGCTCAGGGTCAACGGCCTGACGCCCCTTTACCTGGGGACCGACGACTATTTCGTGGAACGGAATCAGACCCCGACGGACGAAAACGGCGAGCCGAATTTTGAAGATATTGAATCGCTGGACATCGATCTGTTCAACCGGGATATGAACGGGCTGCTGAACGGAGACGAGGTTGACCTCCCCACCTTCGATTTCCTCAACGGTACAAAGGTGTTCGAAAAGAGGATCACCCGCGCGAGGAAAGGCCAGCCCATCATCATCGAGGGGATCCACGGTTTGAACAGGCAGCTGACTCAGAAGATGCCGGATGAGGAAAAGTTCAAGATCTATATCAGCCCCCTGACTCAGCTGAATATCGACGAGCACAACAGGATCCCCACCACCGATGCGAGAATGCTGCGCAGAATGGTTAGGGACTATCGGTTCCGGGGCCATTCAGCCCAAAGCACCATCCTCTCCTGGCCCAAGGTCAGGAGGGGCGAGGACAAGAATATATTTCCCTTTAACGGGGAAGCGGACGTCTTCTTCAATTCGGTTCATATTTATGAACTGGCCGTACTGAAAAAGTATGCGGACCCCCTGCTTCGCAATATCACCCGGGAGGAACCGGAATACAGCGAAGCGATAAGAATGCTGAAATTCCTTCAATACTTCAAAACCATAGAGGATGACTCCATGATCGTGAATAATTCCATTCTCAGAGAATTTATCGGAGGGAGCATATTTGTATGAGCGACGCAGGCGTTATCGGCGGGATCACCGCGGATATCGAAGGACACCCTTATAAACAACTGATCCCGGGCGATTCCAACCCGGGTAAAATATCCATGTCATACGGAGGGGTAGGCCGGAATATTACGGAAAATCTGGCCAGAATGGGCGCTTCCGTGAGCTTTGTTTCCGTGGCCGGGGATGATTTTGCCGGGCGCGGCGCGGTAAGGGAGCTTTCCGATATCGGCGTCAACGTGGAAAACGTCAGGCTGCTGCCGGAAGAAAACACGGCAGTCTACATGTCCATCCTGAATATCGTGGGCGACATGGAGCTGGGCCTCTGCAATATGGACGTGCTGGAGCGGATCTCCACGGATTTTATCGACGAGGCCTATGTAAGCATAAAGAATTCCGGGATCATTGGCATCGACACCAACCTGACGGAGGAGACGCTGGATTACGCAACGCGGAAACTGCGGGATATTCCCCTCTTTCTTGATCCGGTTTCCGTCACGAAGGCGGAGCGGGCAAAGGAGATCATCGGCCGTTTCCACACGATCAAGCCTAACAGGATCGAGGCGGAAGTCATTTCGGGCATGTCCATCCTGAGCACCGACGAATTGGAAAAGGCGGCAGCATGGTTTATCGGTCAGGGGGTGAAGCGCGTATTCATCACCCTGGGGCCCGGCGGTGTATTTTACAGCGATGGACAGGACTCCGGCCTGATCCGGCCGGCCCCGGCCGAGGCTGCGATCGTGAGTGCAACAGGCGCGGGGGACGCCTTTTCGGCGGCGGTCATATACTCGCATTTACAAGGTTTCAATATCAGAAAAACGGCGGAAACCGGCATGGCTGCGGCCGCCATCGCAATGCGTTCTAAAACGGCCGTAAACCGTCAGATGTCCGGAGAAATGCTCCGGAAAACCATTGGTATGGAGGTTTGATATGGAAAAATATCTGGACAGGAGCCCGGAGGTCCGGGCGGCCATGGAAGCGGGGCAGCCGGTGGTTGCGCTGGAATCCACCATCATCGCCCACGGCATGCCGTATCCCAAAAATGTGGAGACCGCGCTTGCAGTCAGCGAAGTGATCCGGGACAACGGCGCGGTGCCTGCAACCGTCGGGATCATCGGCGGCAGGATGAAAGTAGGCCTTACGGCGGCCGAGATCGAATATCTCGCGACGGCGAAAAATGTCCTGAA
This sequence comes from Anaerovoracaceae bacterium, assembly GCA_035561275.1. Lineage (GTDB taxonomy): Bacteria > Bacillota > Clostridia > Peptostreptococcales > Anaerovoracaceae > Anoxybacterium. The sequence continues at coordinate 3,205 of DATMXY010000166.1, forward strand.
GGTGAGCAGACGGGATCTGCCCTATGTCGTTTCCAACAAGCTGGACGGCGCCACCACAGTCGCGGGGACCATGATCATTGCCAATATGGCGGGGGTCCGGGTGTTCGTGACAGGCGGCATCGGCGGCGTCCACCGGGGCGCCGGGGAGAGCTTTGACATCTCCGCCGACCTGGAGGAACTGAAAATGACCGATGTGGCGGTGGTCTGTGCCGGAGTCAAGTCCATCCTCGATATCGGCGCCACCCTGGAATATCTGGAAACCGCGGGAGTGCCCGTGATCACCACAGGGTCCGACGAGTTTCCCGCCTTTTACAGCAGGAAAAGCGGATTCAGGGCCGACTGCAGAATCGACTCCCCGAAGGAGATCGCCGAACTGATTTCCCTGAAATATTCCCTGGGCCTGAAGGGCGGCGTACTCATCGGCTGTCCGATCCCGGAAAAGGACGAGATTCCTTTCACCAGAATGGAGCGCTTCATCGAAGAGGCGCTGCGCAAGTGCAGCTTGCAGAACATCACAGGAAAGCGGATTACTCCGTTCCTGCTGGACGAGGTTAAGGCGCTGACCGGCGGCGACAGTTTGGAATCTAACATCAAACTGGTGCTGAACAATGCGGAATTCGGTGCAAAGATCGCCGCCGCCCTTGGGAAATGAGCTGCGGTTGCCGGTTTTCGGCTGATACTGCAAAGTAAAATAAATCGGTATGAATATGGATATAGGGGCAAAATACGGGATAGTATGTTTTATTTTTCCCGGACAAGGTATATAATTAGTATTGCAAAATGATATGTGGAAAAAGGAGGGAATCATATGAAAGATTTAAAAGGAACAAAAACACTGGAGAATTTACTGACGGCATTTGCGGGGGAGTCAATGGCCCGAAATAAGTATACGTTCTACGCCTCAAAAGCGAAAAAAGAGGGCTATGAACAGATCTCTGCCATTTTTCTGGAAACGGCAGCCAATGAAAAAGAGCATGCTGAATTATGGTACAAGCATGCCCATGGCATTGGGACCACTACGGAGAACCTGCAGGACGCAGCCGATGGCGAACACTACGAATGGTCGGATATGTACGCAAATATGGCTAAAATAGCCAGGGAAGAAGGCTTTCCTGAGATCGCGGCCCAAATGGAGGGCGTGGCAAAGATTGAAAAAGAACACGAAGACAGATACCTGAAGCTGAAGGCCAATGTCAATGAGGGCAAGGTCTTCGAGAAGGATGACGTCGTGGAATGGAAATGTTCAAACTGCGGTTACACCTACACGGGGAAGAAAGCCCATGAGAAATGTCCCGTATGCGAGCATCCGAAGGCCTATTTCGAACTGAAGACAAGGAATTACTAAGGATTCGCCGCTTGAGAAACAAAGGACGCTTTATCTAAACCAACCGAAAGGCAAGTCTTATATTTAAAGGCTTGCCTCTTTTGTTTACATATATATTGTTAAAACAGCGCCGGAAGCAAGGGGAAAGTAAAAAGCGTCCACCTAAGGGGTAGACGCTAGGGTACATTATTGTAGAAACAATGATACCTGAACCATTAAAAGATTCTCAAGAAACATCTTCGACGTCTGCGACGCCGGTGAGATCTACGACATTCACAAAAAGAGCTTTCTCTACACATAGTAAATACCTCCCTTCAATGCAGGGTAAGTAC
>DATMXY010000167.1:0-4028 GCA_035561275.1 Anaerovoracaceae bacterium
GAACGATTCGCAGACGATTATCCTTGATGTTGTAAACCCTGTCTTCACATTGCAGCAGATCAAGGACGGGACCAACGTCCATATTGTGGGTATGGTTCGTGATAATGTGACCTATTCAGGAAATACCGGGGTTTCCCGCAACGGAAGAATCACCAGGCTTTATATAACCTTGGATGATACAAGCGGAACCTATACGTTCTCGGATTGCCTGGAGTTCCCGACGCTGCTGGAAACGGATTGGCATGTGCCTCTGAAGCTGGGTGTTGAATTTGCGAGCGCCTTGAAGACTTCTGACAGCATAGAGGTAAATCTGCCTGAAGATCCGGGCGATCCGGTTCCAACTGATCTGACCGAACCGAGTATCTTGATCCCAACTGGTCCGGAACCCTCGGTTCCAGCTGAGATCTCCGATGATTCCTCCAAGACGAAAATAGTTTATGTGACAAGATTAAAACCCGGTACTTATACGGTAACGGCAAATATTTTCCTGAAAAAAGAAGATACCAAGCTTCCGATGAATCCGCATCTGACGAGCGGAGTATTCCCTCCGAAGGATCCCGTAAGTAATAATGCTACGCTGATTGTGGCGGAAGACGGAACAGCCAAAGTGATTATTCCGATTACCATTACGGTTATGTCGCTGAATTCCATCAGCGGCCTGAATATCATAAACATGGAAAAAGATGCTTCCGGGGCGATTAAGAGCCTGACAATCAATCTCGGGCGGCTCGATAACCCAGGGAATATTATTACCAAGAGATGTAATGTATCCGTTACGCTCTCTGAACTGGCCCAGTCGATTTCCGGCTTTGGGCCTGACCATAACTGGCCGGCAACATTTGAGTTGGCTCTGGCCGGTGTGCCGACCGTCCAGGTGGAGACAACGGCGGATGCCAATAATCCGCAAACAGGAGACGATACGCCCTTGGCCGCTTATACGGCTCTGCTGCTTGTTTCTTTAGGTTGTATGGGCTGCTTGGCGTTCAGACGGAAAAGGCGTGGCGCCTGATTTATGAATCCCCGGTCCGGCGCAAGGCCATACCGGGGGATACTCCCAAGAAGAAAGGAGACAGATATGAAATATAGGATTTTTCAATTGGCGATTGCGCTCGTTCTGGCAGCAGGAATACTGGGAGGATGCGGCGCTATCAGGGATGAAGACAAGAAAACTGCTCCGGATTCGTCTGGGAGTCAAAGCACAGAGACGACAGAATCTAAGCAGGAAAGGCCTATGGGAAGTGCGGAAGCAACTGATGTTAGAGTTGGTCTTATCATGGGTCCGCCTTCTATGGGGCTTGGCTGGATGATGGAACAGGCGGAAAACGGCAATACCTATAATCGTTATACATTCAGTGTGGACGGAATTGATTATACAGCGCTGGCTGCATCACTAAATCAGGGCGATTATGATATCATTACCTGCCCTTCTAACGTTTGCGCAATTCTCTATAACAACGAGGATATGAATGAAGATGTGGAAGTTATCAGCATCAATAATAGGGGGCTCTTATATATTGTGACAACCGATTCGAGCATTAAAGATCTGAATGATCTAAAAGGAAGAACGGTATATTCTATTGGTGAGGGCGGACCGCCGGAGTATACCTTTGACTACCTTCTGAGCCGGAGCGGCCTGAAAAATGAGGTTAATTTTTCATTCCGCTCCACACCGTTCGAAGTTCTGAATTTACTTCAGGATGAGAAAAATTCGGTGGCTCTTCTTCCGCAGCCTTTTGTAGAGGTCGCAAAACTGCTGGTGCCGGATCTTGTGGTTCCGATTGATATTACAGAGGCATGGGACGCTCTAAATCCGGAGAGTGGAGTTGAAGCGGTAACCACAGTATCAGTGGTGCGAAAATCGTTTCTGGAGGAACATGAACAGGCTGTCATCGAGTACTCGAAGTTGGCGAAACAGTCAACGGACTATACTGTGGCCCATGTTGAGGAGGCTGCGGCATGGACAGAGAAGTATCAGACTTTTTTAAATCCGGAAGTGGCCGTAGACGCTATTCCTAAATGCAACATATGTACCGTTACCGGCGAAGAGATGAAGCAAAAGTTATCCGGATTCCTTAAAATCATGTATGACCTGAATCCGGCTGCGGTTGGCGGATCTATGCCGGGGGACGATTTTTATTACATTCCTCCGCAGGAATAAGTTATGAATAAAATCGAAAAGTATGTGAAGAGAGACTGGTTTAAGACAGCCGCAATCATTCTGTTTTGGCTGGCAGGGTGGGAAATAGCGGATAGAGTCGTAGATAATCGCATTATTCTGTCCGGACCGGTGCATATCGTGGAAGCGTTGATAGAACAGGTAGACCGGAGTGATTTCCGGATTATCTGCGGCGCCTCCTTTTTGCGTATCGTGGCAGGATTTCTGTTATCTTTCCTGGCAGGCTTTCTGCTTGCGCCGGCATCTTACCGCTCCCGCCTTTTGAAAGACTTTCTGGAGCCGGTTATGGTTGCCTTGAAAACCGTCCCGATGATTTCCTTTGTGATTATGCTGCTGATCTGGGTGGGAAACCAGGCGCTGACCATCTATCTTTCGTTTCTGATTGTGCTGCCGCTGATCTATACGAACATGCTGGCGGGCCTTGAGCATGCGAACCAGCAAATGCTGGAGGTGGCGAAAGTATTCCGCCTGTCTCCATGGAAAAAATTTTTATATATTTACCGCCCCGCATTTATGCCTTTTCTCATCAGCAGCTGCAAGATCTCTCTCGGTCTGAGCTGGAAATCGGGAATCATGGCTGAGGTGGTCGGAACACCCAGGCCGTCCATCGGCAGGGAAATGTATCAGGCACAAGCCTATCTGGCCACAGCTGATCTTTTTGCGTGGACCTGCGTAGTGATTATCTTGAGCATTATATTCGAAAAATCCTTTCTGCTGCTTCTGAAAGGGATGAACCGCCCGCTGGGAAGTTGGATCGGAAAGGGGAAGTGAGCCATGGCAATATTGATACGAGGTCTGGAAAAATCGTTTGGTACTCATCAGGTATTGAAAAACGTGAATTTGCGTCTGGAAGAAAACGAGATTTATTGCCTTATGGGTCCGTCCGGTATGGGAAAAACAACACTTTTGAGAATCCTGCTCGGACTGGAAACGGTGGACGCCGGCGTTGTGGAAGGGATAAAGCAGGGAGAAATCTCAGCGATGTTTCAGGAAGATCGGCTCTGTAAAGCCCTGAGTCCGGTAGAAAATGTTGCTTTGGTATGCTCCGGAAAAGTGGACAGAAAAAAGATCCGTGAAAATTTGGAGGAAATCCTACCGGCCGAGTGCCTGAAACAGCCCGTGGCAGAGCTTTCAGGAGGAATGAAAAGAAGAGTGGCGCTTGCAAGGGCTATAAATTACCCAAGCAAACTAATTTTATTGGATGAGCCGTTTACCGGTCTGGATAAAGGCACAAAGAGAGAAGTTATCACCTACCTTTTGAAAATGAGAGGGAACAGAATACTTTTAGCGGCAACCCATGGTGAAGAAGACGTAACGTTTCTTGGCGGAAAAAAGATTATGTTAAGCGAGATATCGAAAAAGGAGGATAAGGCTGTTCCCTAAAAGTACTAACCTCCCCTCGTTTATCTCATAAGATTAGATCATTTCTCTTGTAATAATGCGGAAAACAAGAGAGATGTGCTCAAGGCGGGTGCGCAAGGGATATTTTCGGATAATGGGGGTATAATTAATGGACTGACCTTGTAGTCAATCAATGCATTGCCGATATCCTCAAAAAGTGTTTGAGGGCGACAAGGATATCGACAGAACGCGGGAACAGCTGGCTATCAAGAAGGCGGTTGCAGCTTCGGTCGATACCGAAAAAGTCAAATAATCAACCATTGCCGATAGACTTCGCAGCGAAATAAGCTATTCAATCAGTTCCAATTCCCGGGCGCGAAGTACCGCATCCATCGCGGTGCCAACCTCCAGTTTTTGATATGCTGTTTTCGTGTGAGTGCGGATAGTATTGATGGAAAGACCGGTCAATTCCACAATTTCAGCGTTTTTATAACCCTTCGCCAAAAGCTCT
>DATMXY010000168.1:0-5168 GCA_035561275.1 Anaerovoracaceae bacterium
TACAGATAATTTGCAGAAAAGTGGGGAAAATGGAATGCTGAAAAAAGACAGAATAGTAGACGAACAGAACAGATTGATCAATTATCAGAGAAAAGAGATTCAAAAGCTGGATTCGATTCTGAAGAAACTGGCAAACGGAGAACTTGACTTCGATCCGGGAGTTTCCGCAGATGATACCGTCCCCGGAGCAGACCGGGAAATGTTTCATAATCTGAACGTGCACGTATTGAAAGTAAAGGAGTCGATCAACGGGATCGTCCGGGACACCGCGGAGCTGTCGTCCAGTGTCATGAGCGGATCGATTGATTACCGGCTGGATACAACGGGTTATAACGGTTTATTTTCTCAAATCGGCAGGAACATCAATTCTTCTATGGACGCCCTGCTGAAGCCTTTTCAGGATGCGGACGCGATACTGGCAAAATTGGAAAGAAACGATTTCACAGTGGAAATGAAAGGTGATTATAACGGCTGGATGGAGCAGTTTTCTCATCGGATCAACGCGCTGATTGCCCGTCTGTTAAGCGTGCAGGATGTATTTGTCAGAGTGGCGGCCGGAGATATCAGCCGCCTCGGCGAATTCCTGGAGGTGGGAAAGCGCAGTGAAAACGACAGGCTGGTGCCCTCCGCGACCGCTATGATGCAAGCCCTGCAGAATATGATGGACGAAGTCAGGAAGATAACCGTTGAAGTCCAAAAAGGGAATATCAAAGGCGCCCGAGGAAATGAGGAAGGCTTCGTGGGCTGTTATAACGACATCATAACCAGCATGAACGATATGCTGGTTATTCTGACAAAGCCCCTGAATGAAGCGAACGCAGTGATGAATACGATGGCGCTGCACGACTTTACCATGAGAATGGAAGAGGGCTACCAGGGAGAGCTGCTGCAGTTTTCAAACGCTATTAATACGTTGAACCGGCAGCTTTTAAATATTCAGGACATATTTGTAAAAGTTTCATGCGGCGATACCTCCAAGCTTGAAGAACTGAGAAAAATGGGTAAGCTGTGTGAAAACGATAAACTCGTACCCGCGGCAATCGACATGATGGAAGTGATACAGAACTTGATTGAGGAAACGGAACGGCTTGCCCATGCCGCTTCCGAGGGGGATCTGAACGTATGGGGCGAAGCCGGCAAATTCAAAGGGGAATATGTAAATATTATTAACGGCATAAACGGTATCGTCAATTCCGTAGCAAAGCCGCTGCAGGAGATCAAAGACGTCATGCTGCAGATGTCTCAGGGACATCTGGACGTTTCCGTAAAAGGCGGCTACAGGGGCGATTACGCTGCGCTTACCGATTCCGTCAATACAACGGCGGCTGTGCTGAATAATGTCGTTCACGAAATCGGCGGAATAGCGGCAAAGATTGCGCAAAAAGACCTGGATATCGAAACCGTCAGGGCATATAAGGGTGATTTTGCAAAGATATCGGAATCCTTTAATGAAATTATATCCACGCTGAATCAGACGCTGGGCGAAATCAATACGGCGGCCGAGCAGGTTGCGGCGGGTGCAGATCAGATTTCCTCCTCCAGCCAGACATTGTCGCGGGGATCGGAGGAACAGGCCAGCTCCATTGAAGAGGTAAACGCGGCAATTACAGAGATGTCCACAAAGGTCAAGCAGAATGCTGTGGACGCAAACCAAGCCGATGAATTAAGCTTCGTATCAAGGGAAAACGCCGTCAAAGGCAATGAACAGATGAAGGAAATGCTGAAGGCCATGAACGAGATAAATGAATCCTCGGCGAACATCTCCAAGATCATCAAGGTGATCGACGATATCGCCTTTCAGACAAACATTCTGGCTCTCAATGCCGCTGTGGAAGCGGCGAGAGCAGGACAGCAGGGAAAAGGATTCGCAGTTGTGGCGGAGGAAGTCAGGAATCTGGCGCAGCGAAGCGCAAGGGCGGCGGAAGAGACCACGGCTCTGATAGAAGGATCCATTAAAAAAGTCGAGGCGGGGACCGTGATCGCGACGGACACCGCGGGTGCGCTGAATGAAATCGTGGAAAGCATCACAAAAGCGACAAAGTATGTCAACGAAATATCGTCGGCGTCCAGCGAACAGGCAAACGCCATCGCACAGGTAAATCAGGCCATCGACCAGGTATCGCAGGTGATACAGACCACGTCGGCTACAGCCGAGGAAGGCGCTTCCGCCAGCGAAGAGCTTTCCGGACAGGCCGAGCTTCTGAAAATGATGATCAAAAACTTTAAGTTGAAAAAGCAAAAGGATATCAGGTTTGCGGAAATCGATCATTTGGATCCCAATATGATACTTGCGATTGAAACGATGCTGAATAAGAACAAAACAGGAAGCAGCCCTGATCCGTCGGGCGATCATATCGCGTTTATCCCCGTCGGGGCGGCAAGGCCCGGACTTGAACTCAACAATACGGAGTTCGGCAAGTATTAACTGATGTTTGATGTGTGTAGATCATATTATAAAAATAGACCACGGAAAAGGGAGTCAATTCCGCTCCGATTAACCTGGAAACCCGGCTTATGTCGGGTTTCCGGGGTTTTCCGGCGGTTTACGGGAATCTTGTGTATCCTGGATAACGGGGCTGCTAATACAATGTAACGGAGACTAAAAAATGTCCAATATCAAGAAAGTTGAAAAAAAGCTGCTGGTGACCGCAGGTGTAACCGTAATCGCTTTTACAGTCAGCTTATTATGCCTGTCAAATGGGATTTTCGCAATCTACCAGAATCTGTTTTACATACCGATCATATGCTCGTGTTTCTGGTACCGCCGGAAGGGATACGTTTTTTCTATCGGCATCGGCGCAGCACATTTTTTATTTTTCCTGGGATATAATCCTGAACCGCTTTGGGAAGAGCTTGTAAGACTGATTGCCTTTACTGTCATCGGTTATATCACTTACCGGCTGTCCGAGAATATAAGAAACCGTGAATTGAAAATTACGGCGTTAAACAAAAAATTGAGGAATGATCTCGAACGGTTCAACAAAGCGGAGATACTGTCCCATTTGGGGAATTATAAAGTCGACTTGCATACGGGAAAAATTGAATGGTCCGATGAGTTATACAGGATCTTTGGATTTGAGCCGAAAAGCTTTGAGCCAACTATAAAAAGCAGAGCGGATTTTACCTATTCGGACGACAAATACCTGGTTGATGAAAGTATAGAAAAAGTAATACATGGAAAATGCAGCTTCAATAAGATGGAGAACCGCATTATAAGGCAGGACGGCAGCATTCGCTGGGTGCTGTCGACGGGTCATATTGAACTTGACGATCACGGAGCGGCCGAAAGTTACATAGGCACTCTGCTCGATATTACGGAGCGAAAGCAATTGGAAAAATCTTTGGAAAGGGAAAAAGAGAGGCTGAGAATGACCATCGCGTCGATTGGAGACGGCGTGATATCAACCGATACAGCCGGCAATATAACCATATTGAATAAAGTGGCGGAACAGTTGACGGGCTGGACCCAGGAAGAAGCTTTAGGCAGGCCCATAGAGGAAATATTTGATATCGTCAATGAGAATACGGGGATCAAATGTGATAATCCGATCCATAGAGTTCTGGAGAGTGGATTGATCCTTGGGCTAGCCAATCATACCGCGTTAATAGCAAAGGATGGAACGGCAAGGTCTATCGCGGACAGCGCCGCACCGATCAAAGACAGCGATGGTGAAGTTTACGGCGTAATTCTGGTGTTCAGGGATATTACGGAAGAAAAGCACCGGCAGGATGAGATTTACTATATGAGTTACTATGATTCTCTTACAGGGCTTTATAACAGAAGGTACATTGAAGAGGAATTCAAGAGGATTGACACGACAAGAAACCTGCCGATTTCCATTATTATGGGAGACGCAAACGGATTAAAACTTACGAATGACGCGTTCGGCCACAGTAAGGGGGATAAATTGCTGATTAACACGGCGAAAGCGATCAAAAGCGCCTGCAGAGCGGAGGATATCGCCGCGAGGTGGGGCGGCGACGAGTTTGTAGTCTTACTTCCCAAAACAAAAGGGGAAGAGGCGGAACTGATTGTAAAAAGAATAAAAAATGCATGCTCAAAAATGAAGATCGGGTCCTTGAATGTTTCGGTTTCACTCGGATGGGATACAAAAGAGAGTAAAGACCAGGAGCTGCTGAAAGTCCTGAAGGGCGCCGAGGATCATATGTACAAGCATAAAGTATCGGAAAGCGGAAGCGTGAGAGGGAATATCATCAATGCAATCTTTCATACGATCCATGAGAAAAATCCGAAGATTGAGAGTCATTTAAAACGAGTGAGCCTGCTTTGCCAGCAGATAGGCGCCGCAATGAATTTATCGGAGACAGAAATTGATGAGCTCAAGCTCAGCGGTCTCCTCCACGATATCGGAAAAGTTGCCATAGACGACGGAATTCTTCAGAAAACGGGGCTTCTGACCGAACAGGAGCTGATTGAAATCAAACGGCATTCTGATATCGGGTACCGGATATTGAATACGGCGCCGGAGATGACGGATATTGCCTCCTATGTCCTATCCCATCATGAAAGGTTCGATGGGACGGGATATCCCCGTGGGATGAAACAGGGGGAAATTCCGCTGATATCTAGAATTATCGCCGTTGCGGACGCTTATGATGCGATGACGAATGAAAGACCGTATAAAAAGGTCCTAGACCACGATTCAGCGGTAAAAGAACTGGAAAAGAATAAAGGGCTGCAATTTGACCCTGTTATCGTAGACATTTTCATAAAGAAGGTGGTCAATAATCAATAAAATATCCCGTATCTGTTGTCGGAGGATCCATGGCGGGCCGATGCGGATTAAGCATGTTCCGCCATGTTCGCATATAGATCGATGAAAGCAAGCTTAATCAACGAATCGGCGCTTTCTATCCGGTTAGAGATCGACTTTATACCATGATTTATCACAACCTCCGCATTTCCGCTGCGGAAAAACTTGAATTTTTTCCTGAAATCGGAGCGTATTCTTTCCGATACTTTCAGCGCCGCATCATGATCTGCGTTGTTTAAAACAATGAGAAAAACATTTCCGGGATAATCGACGACCCAACAGAGCAGGATGTAAAACATCTGCTCGGTTAGTGTTTGAAACCTCTCTCTTGCCACATCGGACACTTCCTTTGTTCATTATCGAATATCGTTAATCCTGTTTACAGTATATTAT
>DATMXY010000169.1:0-18281 GCA_035561275.1 Anaerovoracaceae bacterium
TAGTAGTTGTGACTTAGGGATACAACGAGTTAGTGAAAGATTTTCCGGATTAAAGGAATTTATGCGTAGAAGCGATGCTCCTGATGTGTTGTACAACGAATATTTGTCAATATCAAATAAAGTGACATCGGCAAATGCTAACAATATTGATTTTGACATAATAAAGTATCATGCCATAAATGCAATGCTCTCAGCTACTTACTTTTACGATAAGTTCGATAAGGCTCAAATAAATAGTATTAAACAAGCTTCTTACGCTATGTCCCAAGTCATGGATGTAACTCCAATTGATGCTATGGATACTCCATATGCTTTAGAACTCACAGTTTCCACCGAACGGTACTCCTGTCGAAGTTTTCAGCTTTATAGAATTTACTCCTGAAGAAATAGAACCCCTCGATGAATATATGGATGCTACATATCCTTCAGCAACAAGACTTCGAAGTGCTTCTAACAAGTATAATTGTCATTCTTATGCTTGGTACAGCACTTCTAGCTCAAATCCGTATTGGATGAATGATCCAAGTGCTTATATGCAGGATGGAAGTTATGAATATGTTGGATTTTATCCAACTGCGACCAATCAAAAATTGTATGATCCATATAATAACCATTCGGGGATTATTTATAGAACCGGCTCTAGTGTATATACTGTTCAAATAACATCAAAATGGGGACCTTATGGCTTATATAGGCATGTGCTCTATTATGGTCCATACGCTAATGGTGCACCAGATTATAGCTGTTGGGAAAGACGACTACTATCTGAGGTTAGGCCCCGTCAGGGCGACAATGCGGCAAAAACGCGAACAAGCCCGCGATGGACATCATGTTCTTAGATTCTTCTGTAAATGATTGCGGCCGATATAAGTGCTGCGTTATTTCCAAGCCTGGCCGAGATGACAATTTGATTAGAAGGTTAAAATTGGCAGATATTTCAAAATATTTAGAAACTAAAGTCTTGAAGAAAGGAAGCCGCAGTGGTACTATATAAAGGCGGTATAAATAATTATGATTCAAAGAATCATAAAAAAAATGGGAGGAGAATATGAAAAACGTGAAAAAAAAGCTCGCTCTTGCTCTTGCTGTAGTAATGGTCCTTGTTTCCTTGGCCGGTTGTGGCGGCAATGCGGGAAGCGGCGAGGAGGAGACAAAAGCCAATGACACCCTGATCTTTGCACAGGGTGCGGAACCCAGAGGGCTCGACCCGGCACTGGTCGACGACGCAGAATCGGGTAAAGTTATCTTCAACATTTATGAGGGACTCTTGAAGTATGCCGCTGATTCCACCAAGGTAGAAGCTTCTCTGGCCAAAAGCTGGGAAGTAAGTCCCGATGGCCTGTCTTATACGTTCTACCTTCAGGAAGGTGTTAAATTCCACGATGGTACCGATTTTAACGCGGAAGCCGTGAAGTTTAACATAGACCGTCAGATCCCGCCTCTGGTCACCGAGGATATGGCATACGGATCATTCGTTTATGGTTCCGTTAAAGATGTTGAAGTGGTGGACGAGTATACCGTCAAAATCAATCTGACTGCGCCCAACACCGCATTTTTGGCCAACCTGGCCATGGTAATGGCGGCTCCGATCGTAAGCCCGACGGCTTTAGAGGAGAATAACAACAATGTGAACGAAGCGCCTGTGGGAACCGGTCCTTACAAATTTGTAAGCTGGGCCAAAGACGAAAACATTGTTCTGGTTCGTAATGATGAATACTGGGGAACAAAAGCTCTTACCAAGAATGTTATTTTCAAGTTCATTAAAGACAATTCCGCACGCGTGGTTGCCTTAAACAACGGGGAAGCCGATATGATCGACGGGATCGACGCTACCGTGGTAGACCAGATCACAGGCGCCGGCAACAAGCTTTTCAAGGCGGGTGGTATGAATATCAACTATATGGCTTATAACACTTCCAAAGCGCCGTTTGATAACGCCGACCTCCGTCGTGCGGTTTCTCAGGCTATCAACGTGCCTGAACTGGTGGAAAGTCTGTATCAGGGATATTCCGAGCCGGCTACTTCCATCCTGCCCACTTTCATGGACGGATATGATCCGAGTATTTCCCAGGTCGCCTATGATCCTGCGGCTGCTGAAGCGACTCTGAAGGCTGCAGGCATTACTTCCGTAAAAATCATGACCTATACCAATCCAAGACCATACAACTCCGCGACCGGACAGTCTCTGGCCGAAGCAGTCCAGGGCTATCTTTCCAAAGTGGGGGTTACGGCTACAATCGACTCCTATGACTGGACCACTTATAAAGACAAATTAAAAGCGGGGGATTATGACATCTGCTTCTATGGCTGGATCGGCGACAATGGCGACCCCGACAACTTTATGTACCTGTTGGCCCACGAAGATCCTACCATGAACGTAGCCCTGTATAGAAATGAAGAATTCAACAGCCTGCTTGCAGAGGGTCTTACCATTCCTGCCGGCGCTGACCGCAATGCGGTTTACACCCAGCTGGAGAAAATAGCGGCGGATGACGCTCCCTGGCTTCCGATTTCTCATGCCGAAACACTCGCGGCTTACAGACCGAACGTTCAAAACTTCCTGTATCATGTAACCGCAGTTACTCCGTTTGCCGGGGTATCAAAACAATAAAATAATATTGGCTGCCGGGAACCGGCTTATACCGGTTCCCGGTTTTGTTCTATTCAACCGATGCTAAATCTTCATACCGCACTGACGAAAGTTTCAATTCGAAAGGTTGCTGCAGATGCTTGAATATATTGTAAAACGAATCTTGATGTTAATACCCGTACTGATCGGTGTTTCCATTATAGTTTTTCTCATTATGCGCGTTTTTTCACCGGATCCGGCTCCTATTGTCTTAGGGCAGCACGCGACGCAGGAGTCTGTAGAGGCGTGGCGGCAGGCCAACGGTTTAAACGACCCGATTTATCTGCAATATTACCACTTTATTACAGGCGCCTTAACCGGCGACCTGGGCAATTCTTACTATACAAAAGCGCCTGTCATCAAAGAGATTTTCGCCCGTTTTCCCGCCACCATTGAGCTGGCGCTGGTTGCGATCATTTTGGCCTCGATCTTCGGAATCCTGATTGGCGTAATTTCCGCCGTAAAGAAAAATACCATTTTTGATAATGCAGGTATGTTTGTGGCCTTGATTGGAGTTTCCATGCCAATCTTCTGGCTCGGTATTTTATTTATTATTTTATTCTCCGGCACCCTGCATTGGCTCCCCTCCAGCGGAAGACTGGATCCTTTGCTGCTGCCGTTGCGCGTTACCGGCTTTTATCTGATTGACAGCCTGCTCGAAGGAAACACGGACGCTTTTATCGACGCGCTGAGGCACTTAATACTGCCCGGGGCCGCCCTGGCTATGTATTCCATGGCCATCATCGCAAGGATGACCAGGTCCAGTATGCTGGAAACATTACAGCAGGACTATATCCGTACTGCCAGGGCCAAAGGGATCTCAGAGGGCAGGGTAGTAGGGAAACACGCTCTGCGCAACGGCTTAATTCCCATTGTCACTGTGATCGGGCTGCAGCTCGGCACTCTGCTGGGCGGCGCCGTCCTGACAGAAACGGTATTTTCCTGGCCGGGCATAGGGGCTTATACTGTGGCCTGTATTCTAAAATCGGATTTTCCGGTGGTTCAGGGTGTCGTATTGCTGATCGCTACGGTCTTTGTACTGATGAATCTCCTTGTGGACGTGATTTATGTGTTTCTTGATCCGCGTATTAAATATTCAAAAAAAGAGGGGTAGCTTGCATGAAAGAAGATCGTTCCAATCCAATTGAAAATTTGATACAGACTGCGGAATACATCGAAAAACCGGAATCCCAGCTGAAAGAAATGTGGGAAACGTTAAGGCAGAACAAGGCTGCCGTAGCCGGCCTGACGATTATAGGAATTCTGGCGTTTATCGCTTTATCCGTATGGATCAGCCAACTGATGGGCAAACAGATTCTGCCTTACGATCCCAATTACTCGGATATGTCGAAAAGCTTTATTCCGCCGGGCGCCGAGCACTGGTTCGGAACAGACCAGCTGGGCAGGGATATCTTCAGCAGAGTTCTAGACGGCACGAAAATCTCCTTGTTTGTGGGAGTGGCCGCGGTTGCCATTTCCCTTTCTGTAGGCGTCGTCCTCGGGTCTCTGGCCGGGTATTTCGGCGGTAAACTTGATACGGTCATTATGAGAGTGATGGACATGATGCTGGCCATTCCCTCTATCCTGCTGGCCATCGCTTTTATGGCGGCGCTGGGGAAAGGATTGGATAAAGCAGTCATCGCCATCGGATTGGTATCCATCCCGGAGTATGCCCGTATCGTTCGGGGCAGTTTTCTCTCCGTCAAAGAAAGTGACTTTGTCCAGGCGGCGAAAGTGATCGGCAATAAGCACAGCCGGATTATTTTCAAGCATATCCTGCCCAATGTCATTTCTTTGATTGTTGTCAGGGCCACCCTGGGAATTTCTACAGCAGTGCTGGACACTGCCGCGCTTGGATTTTTAGGGCTCGGGGTACAACCTCCTTTCGCCGAATGGGGCGATATGCTGGGGCGGGCAAGAGGCTTCATTTTTACTGCTCCTTATACGCTGATTTTTCCCGGTATTGCCATCACAGTGACGGTTCTGGCCTTTAACCTGCTTGGAGACGGGCTTCGGGACGCACTGGATCCGAAATCCAGAATAAAGTAAGGGCGGTAAAAGCATGTTGCTGGAAGTAAAGAATTTAAAGACGGAGTTCAAGCTGAGACGCGGTGTGATAAAAGCCGTCGACGATGTAAGCTTTCATATTAAAAAAGGTGAAATCCTGGCCATTGTAGGAGAGTCAGGTTCCGGTAAAAGCGTGACGTCGCTCTCCATTATGGGCCTTTTGCAAAAACCGGGCAGGATTGCCGGCGGTGAAATCATTTTTAAATCCCAGGACCTGAATAAAATGAGCCGTAAAGAATTGGAGAAGATTCGCGGGAATCAGATTTCCATGATATTTCAGGAACCGATGACTTCCCTGAATCCGGTTTGGCGGATCAAGGATCAGATTATGGAAAGCATCATAACGCATCTGAAAGTATCTAAAAAGGAAGCTTTGGCGCGCACCATTGAAATGCTCGATACGGTAGGGATCCCTTCCGCCGCCCAAAGAGCCAATGATTATCCTCACCAGATGAGCGGCGGCATGCGCCAAAGGGTTATGACAGCTATGGCACTGGCGTGCGATCCCGAGCTGTTGATTGCGGACGAGCCGACCACCGCACTGGATGTGACCATTCAGGCTCAGATCCTGGAACTCCTGTATCGGATGCGGGAGAAGTTTCATATGGCAGTACTGCTGATCACCCACGATCTGGGCGTTGTTTCAGAAGCCGCGGACCGTGTGATCGTGATGTACTGCGGTAAGATCGTGGAAGAAGCTGATGTGCGAAGCCTTTTTTCCCGTCCCATGCATCCCTATACCAAGGGGTTGCTGCAATCCATCCCTCAAATCGACGACGATGGCGAGGAGCGCCTGTATATGATCAAGGGCATGGTTCCCAATCCTTTGCATATGCCGGAAGGCTGTTCTTTTTCAGACCGCTGCGACTGCCGTATGGACCGCTGTACCAAAGAGATGCCGGACCTGAAAGAGATCGACGGGCATAAAGTACGCTGCTTCTTATACGAAGCCGGGAAGGGGGAAGGAAACGTAAAATGAGCGAAGTATTGATGGATATTCAAAACCTTTCCAAGCATTTTACGGTGGAGTCCGGTTTTTTGGGCAAGCCGGTTTCCGTTTTGAAAGCGGTGGACGATGTGTCTTTCAACATAAAAAAAGGAGAGGCTTTTGGTCTTGTGGGAGAATCAGGCTGCGGAAAAACAACCCTCGGAAAAACCCTGGTCAATCTCTACAGGCCAACCGGCGGCAGGCTGTTCTTTGAAGGCAGGGAACTGACTGCTCTGAACGACGACCAGCGCCGCGTTTACTGCAAAGATATTCAGATGATTTTCCAGGACCCCTACGCCTCCTTGAATCCCAGGATGACGGTGGGGGATATCATCGCCGAACCCATCATCATCAATCATTTACTGCCGGCGGATCAGGTGGAGGAACGGGTGGTATACCTGTTGAATTGCGTAGGGCTTGGAAGGCACCAGAGAAACCGCTATCCCCATGAATTTTCAGGCGGGCAGCGTCAGCGTGTCGGCATTGCCCGGGCGCTGGCCGTAGAGCCGAAATTGATCGTCTGCGATGAGCCCGTTTCCGCTCTGGATGTGTCCATTCAGGCCCAGGTCCTGAATCTGCTGGATGATTTGAAGGATGAATTCGGACTGACGTATTTGTTTATTGCCCACGGCTTGAACGTCGTGAAGCATATCAGTGACCGGGTGGGCGTGATGTATCTGGGAAAGCTGGTGGAAGTGGCTCTGAAAAAGGAACTTTACGCCAATCCCCTGCACCCGTATACCCAGGCGCTGCTTTCCGCGATTCCTGTTATTAACCCGGAAAAGAAAAAAGAACGCATTATTCTGAAGGGCGACGTCCCAAGCCCCATCAACCCGCCTGCCGGCTGCCGTTTCTGTTCCCGCTGTTTTAAGGAAATGGAACAATGTAAGAAAGAGGCGCCGGTGCTCAGAGAGGTTTCTTCGGACCATTGGGTCGCCTGTCATTTATATAAATTCGCGGAACAGGAGAACAATAATTTTTTGAGGGCTTGACTATCTCAAACAATTTATGCCGACGGCGTCAGTCCCCCGCTTCTTAAGCGGTGGGTTACCGAATATTTTTCCGGCGGACGGCTTTGTTGCCCGCCGGTTTTTTATTTGAGAGGTGTGAACATCCATCTGACGGCGAGTTGCACATGGTGATTCAAATCGGATAAGCCGACTTGAACTGCAACCCCATATGTGTTAGAATGAACGCATACATCGGGAAACGGCGATTTCGCATACTGCGATCGGCGGTCAATCAGGTAAGTCGGTTTAAAGAAGGGAGAGCGGAGAATGGTATGAAGAGGTCTTTGGCAATCTTATTGGTTATACTATTTGCTGTCGGCGTTTTTACGGGCTGCGGACCAGATCCGGAAAAGGTTCAGGAAGATTTTCTGGCCATACTTGACCAGTCGGCTTCCGAGGAAACCATAAAAGAAGCGTCCGACTATCTTGACAAATATCTCCCCAAAATGGATCAGGCATATGCAAACGTTATGGTGCACAAACTGGAGCACTATATCCTCGGGTTCAACCAGGAGGGAATCATCTATACAGACTGGATAAACAAATATAAAAAGTACCTGGATCCCGTGTTATTGGAGTTTTATCAGATCATGGCCCGGGAGCAGGAATCGCCCATGGCTGTCGACGCGGTCCTGAAGCTCAGCTGGGAAGAGCTTGTCCAGAGGACTTATGAACTGGAGCAGTTCATAAAGACCAATAAGGACTATATCCTGATCAAAGACGACTTTATCTGGCTTTACGGAAAATACATCAACGCGATGGTTATGGGAACGACCGGAACGCCGATATTCGACTACAAAACCCACGCTTTTTCAGACGGCGCCAGAGATGCGTATGCCGCCTTTATCAATAAATACCCGGATTCTACGGCGGCTTGGGCGCTGACGGAATATTTTACATATCTGAACAGCATCGGATATACAATGGACTATAACGACAAGATTTCGAGCAAATTGTTTTTTGATACCTGCGACTGGCTGGTAACGGAATCAGGAAAGAGAGTTTTTCAATAGATGGACAGCATTATCAGGATCGACGATCTGGTATTTGAATATAAGCGGGAAGACCAGCTGGAACAGGTACGCGCGGTCGACCATGTCAGCCTGGACCTCCGGCGGGGCAGCTTCACCGCAATCATCGGCAAAAATGGATCGGGGAAATCGACTCTTGCGAAAAACATCAACGCCTTGCTGCTCCCCAGCAGCGGGGCTGTTTACGTAAAGGGCTTGAATACGGCGGATGAGACAAGGCTATGGGAGATCCGGCAGGCCGCGGGCATGGTATTCCAGAATCCCGACAATCAACTGGTTTCCTCCATTGTAGAGGACGACGTAGCCTTCGGCCCGGAAAACCTGGGCGTTGAGCCGGCGGAAATCAGGAGAAGGGTCGACGATTCCCTTTACTCTGTCAACATGTACGAGGAAAGGAAAAAAGCGCCCCATTTATTATCCGGCGGCCAAAAACAGAGAATCGCCATCGCCGGAGTGATCGCCATGCGCCCGGAATGCATCATTTTGGACGAGCCCACCGCCATGCTGGATCCCCACGGCAGGTACGAAGTCATGGAAATCATTCAAAAGCTCAACAGGGAAGGGATCACCATCCTCCTGATCACACACTTCATGGAGGAGGCCGCGAAGGCCGACCGGGTCGTCATCATGGATAAAGGCAAGGTGGCGCTGGACGGAACGCCGGTAGAAGTGTTCAGCCATGCGGAGGAGATCAAAGCGTTGGGCCTGGATGTTCCCTTTGCCGTCGAGCTGGCCTATAGGCTGCGGAAGCGGGGCGCGGAGATCCCGAAAAACATCATCAGTATGGAAGAAATGGTGGATTATATCGCATGCAGATTCAAGTAAAAAATCTGACCCATATATACAGTGAAGGAACGCCATATGAATCGGCGGCGCTCACGGACGTCAGCTTTGAGCTTGGCAAGGGCGAGTTCGCCGGGATCATCGGGCATACCGGTTCCGGAAAATCGACCCTGATCCAGCATCTGAACGGCTTGCTGAAACCGAAATCGGGAAGCATCCTCATCGACGGAACCGATATCACCGGCAAGGATGTCAAAATGCGTGATATCCGGCGAAAGATCGGCCTGGTATTTCAGTACCCGGAATATCAGCTCTTTGAGGAGACCGTCCGTAAAGACGTTGCATTCGGACCGCTGAACCTTGGGTTTACCCAGGAAGAAGCGGACGAAAGAGCCGCCGAGGCTATCGGACTGGTGGGGCTGGACTACGGGGATATCGCGGAGCGGTCTCCCTTTGAGCTGTCCGGCGGACAGAAAAGACGGGTAGCCATCGCGGGGGTCATCGCCATGAAGCCGGAGCTCCTCATCCTAGACGAACCGACTGCAGGGCTGGATCCGAAAGCCCATTGGGACATTCTTGATATGATCGTGAGGATCCACGAGACCCAACAGAACAGCATCATCCTGGTTTCCCACAACATGGGCGATATCGCCAGGCTGGCGGATAAAGTCCTCGTAATGGATAGGGGAAAATTAATTTTGACGGGCTCCCCATCGGAGGTGTTTCAGCAGGCCGGGCTGCTTGAATCCCGCGGATTGGCACTGCCTCCGACGGCTCAGCTGATGCGGGAACTTGAGGCCAGAGGCGTGGCTGTTTCGACGGATGTTCTGACCATCGAAGCGGCCGAGGAAGAATTATACCGTATTTTAACCGACCGCCGGAAATAGATTATAGATTGGAAGAATAATTTATGATTCGCGATATTACGTTAGGGCAGTATTATCCGGGAAACTCCTGGATCCATAAGCTTGATGCAAGGATCAAGATCATATGGACCTTTGTCTATATCATCTCCCTTTTCCTGATCAGGGATTTTTGGGGGTATATTGTCATTCTGGTCACCCTGGGCCTGATCATCAGGGTGTCCGCAGTTCCCCTCGGCTTTATCCTAAAGGGGCTGAAACCGATTTTTCTGATCATCGTTTTCACATTTACCATCAACATGTTCATGACAAAGGGAACGACTCTGATTGAGATCGGTTTTCTCACGATTACGAGGGAGGGTCTTCATAACGCACTTTTCATGGGGATAAGGCTGGTTCTGCTCATTATCGGTTCCTCTCTGCTGACCCTGGTCACAAAGCCTATCAATCTGACAGACGGGATAGAAAAACTGCTCAGCCCCGGTCAAAAAATAGGGATCCCCGCCCACGAGCTGGCTATGATGATGACCATAGCGCTGCGCTTTATTCCCACGCTTCTGGAGGAGACGGACAAGATCATGAAGGCGCAGATGGCAAGGGGGGCGGATTTTGAAAGCGGAAATATCATGAACCGGGCGAAGAGCCTGATCCCTCTGCTGGTACCGCTGTTTATCAGCGCCTTCCGGATCGCGCAGGATCTGGCTATGGCGATGGAAGCCCGCTGTTACCGCGGCGGCAGCCATAGGACAAGGATGAACGGCATTAAATTTAAAAAGAGAGACGGCGTCGCCGTCGCTCTCATTCTTATTTATCTGGCCGCAGTGATTTTGCAGGCTCAGGGGGTTTTCGAACTGATTTACAGGGCTTATTGAAAGGGCTGAAATGAAAAGCACGACATTTCTGGTTCAGGCGTCCGTCATCGCCGCGGTATACGCCATGCAGGTGCGGGTGTCCGAAGCGCTCGCTATTCTGCCGTACTTCACTCCCGCCGCCATACCGGGACTTTTTATCGGATGCCTCGTTTCCAATACGGTGGGACCTTACGGGCTGATGGATATGGTGCTTGGAAGCGGCGCGACGCTGATTGCGGCGGTCTGCTCATACTATCTGAGGAGCTGGCCTTTGCTGGTTCCGCTGCCTCCCGTCGTTGCCAACGGTATTGCGGTTGGGAGCATGCTCTATTTTGTATATGAAGTGCCGATGCCGCTGATCGTATGCATGCTCTGGGTCCGCAGGCGAATTGATTGCCTGTTACGGGATCGGATATCCGGTGCTTCGATTATTACAAAAGTATAAAAAAATCTTTGAGCTGCATTAATGCGGCTCGAATTTTCATATACTGTATCACAGCACTGCGTTTGCGAGTTTGTTTACAGGACGGAAGGGAGAGGCCATGCGGAAAAACCAGCGGTTGATCATTCTGGTTATGGCGTTGTTTTCGATACTGTTATTGATTCTGATCGTCGGGCCCGAAGCCGGCAGAGCCATTGCAGCAGCAAACGACGGTGGGAATTCCGCTGCCGCGACGTCAGGAGATTCGGACTCTGCTGCCGTGCCTGCCGGCGAGGAGAACGCTGTACCGACGTCCGCAGGTCAGATAGATTCCCTGAAGCCGGATGTGGTGGACAGCAGCGACGAATCTACCGGACCGGGCATTGGGAACGAACCTTCCGATGTGACCGAGGAGATTGCCCTGCCGGAAGCAGCTTTTGAATTAAAGTACGATAAATACCCTTTGACATATACCTATCTTCTGGTTGAGAAAGAATCTGTCAACATCAGAAAAGGCCCTTCCCCGGCGGAGTCGGTCCTGAAGGCGGAGCCAAAAAATGAAAAGCTGAATTATATCGAGACCATAACCAATGAAACCGGGGGCTGGCACCATGTGACATGGCAGGAGAACGACAGCCGGCTTTTCGGCTTTGTCACCGTAGATTCTGTGACGATGCGGACTTTCCAGTTTGATAAAATGTACCAGGCCGTTTTGACTGCTGAAAAAGCGAGAAAAGCAGGGCCGCTGACCTTTATCAGCAATTACCACAATCTGAAAGGAAATGCTCCCCTCTATCATGGCGGGGAAGTAGATAAAACCGGCGGCAGGCGGAGCCAGAGCGCGCCGGGATATCCCAATCCGGCCGACCTGAGGGAGTTCAGCTATCTGAGCGACGGCACGCTGGTCAGAGTATTGTCTGCCGGCTCCCAATATACCAGAGTGGCCCTTGTGCAGGATGAAAAAATTTACTTTGTGCCGAACCAGTACGTCGCTTCTCCTGCGGCGGTATTCGCGGTGAACAAGGCTGTCGTGATCGACCGGACAAATCAAAACGAAGCAGTGTTTGAAAAGATCGGCCTGGACTGGAAAATCGTCTCCTATACCCTGGCCACCACCGGTACGACGGGGGAATACCACCAGCCTACTTCGCTGGGCTTTTATTACGGGATTGAAAAGCGCGAGCGGTTTTATTACTACGAGGACGGGACCACGAAGATCCAGGGCTATGCTCCCTATGCAATAAGATTCTCCGGAGGCGCTTATGTGCACGGCGTACCGGTCAATTACAAATATGACGCCGACGGCAACCGCATCGATCCCGGGAAGGTCGAATATTCCCGTACTCTTGGGACCGTACCGCTGTCCCATAAATGTGTGAGGAACTATACCTCCCACGCAAAATTCCTGTATGACTGGTATACGCCCGGAGATATGGCGGTTATCGTCATTGAATGAATAATAAAAAGGCGGGATGATTATGAATGCGATCAAAGTATATAAGAAAGCGAGAGAGCTTGAATTCTGGCATGACAACGCGCTGAAACGCAGCTTTAAAATATCCCTGGGTTTTTCTCCGGAAGGGAAAAAACTGAGGGACGGCGACGGCAGGACGCCGGAAGGCAGATATTACATCTGCACCAAGAACCAGAAAAGCAAATACACCTTGTTTCTGGGTATCAGCTATCCCAATATCCAGGACGCTGAGAGAGGGCTGGCGGAAGGCCTGATCTCACAGGAGGAGTTTGATCATATCAAAACATCCATTGAGAACGGAAAGAGGCCATGCTGGGAAACCACGCTGGGGGGCAAGATAGGGATCCACGGCATGGGAGCATCCAGAGACTGGACCGCAGGCTGTGTCGCCATGGACGATGAGGATATCCTGTGGCTTTGGGACCAGGCCGAAATCGGGGACACGGTGGAAATATACGAGTGAGTACATAAACAGACAAGGAAGATAAGGCAATGCGTCACAGAAAAGTAAAAAATGAGGAAGAAAAGCTCGCAGAGCAGCATCGATATTTGATCGAAGATCCGAAGGCCCGGAAAGGCGGCTGGCATGAGGTTTTTGGAAACGGAAACGAAATTTTTGCGGAATTCGGCTGCGGCAAGGGAAAATTTATCATGACCCTTGCGGAGCAGAATCCCGGCAGGAATTATGTTGCCTTTGAGGGCAGGGGAAGCATCATACTGAGAGCACTGGAAAAAGCCGCTCAAAAAGGACCGGAAAATATCGTCTTTGTAAAGGAATACATAAAAGACGTGAATGAATATTTCGGAGAGGGAGAGTTGTCCGGCATATATCTGAATTTCAGCGACCCCTGGCCCAAGGACCGGCACGCCAGACGCAGGCTGACGCACTCCAGGTATCTGGACGGATATCGGAACGTCCTAAAAAAAGGCTGCTGTATCGAATTCAAAACCGATAACAGCGGAATGTTTGCCTTCGCGCTGGGCGAATTTGAGAGCAGCGGCATGAAGCTCCTGGAATCCACCGAAGACCTGTATGGCACTGCGCTTGCGGCAAAGAACGTGACTACGGAATATGAGGACAAGTTTCTTGCAGAAGGCAGAAAAATAAACTACTGTAAGGTACAAGTTTAAGACGCCGCGCCGGAGGTGTTCTCGCAAGAACCACCCTGGCGGGCACCCTTAATTATGTTTATTTTTTCAGTTTGATCCTGATTTCGTAATAGGCATACAAGATAACACCGAGAATGAAAGTTATGTACAAACCTCCGATAAACCAATCAGCTATGCTTTTTATCATTTTTTACAGCCTCCCCGCCCTATCATCTACTGTTAGTTTATGACGGAGAACCGATTTTCGTTCAAGGTTCAGATCCGACAGGACATTCAATTTAACCGATTATTCGCTTGTCCCGGGCAGTCCGTTCAGAGCTTTTAAAAGGGTGATCAGGGAGTAGTTGATGTGATGATTGACTGCCATAGAAATCTGGTCGTCATTTTCTGTCATCAGTGCGTGAATGATTTTAGCGTGCTGGGGAACATTCTCCTCCCTGGTATTACATTTATGAATGGCGGCATACATGGCCAGTCTGTATGTTTCAATCATAATATTTTCATAAAATGCGATCAAAGACTCGTTATGAGTCTTTTCCACAAAATACATGTGAAGAGGTGGCGGATTATAAGAAACGGGGATTTCAGGCTGTTAAAATCAAAGTCGGTTCGCCGGATATCAACCGCGATATTGAGCGTCTGACAAAAGTACGGGAAGCAGTGGGAAATGATTTAAATATTATGATGGACGCCAACCAGGGAATGGATGTTCCGTCGGCGATAAAGCTTGTCAGTTCCGTTGGACATTTGAATATCCACTGGTTTGAAGAACCTGTTGCCAATACGGATTTTGAAGGATATGCCACAATTCACAGCAAAACGGGGGTCTCACTGGCAATGGGTGAGAGGGAATATAATACGGTGGCTTTAAGGGAACTCATCGGGCGCAGAGCGATCGATCTTTGGCAGCCGGATATTATCCGCCTGGGCGGGGTAGAGGAATGGGTACGTTCCGCAGCCCTGGCAGACGTATACAATATTCCGGTGCTGCCTCATTATTATAAAGATTATGACGTACCTCTTCTTGCAACGATACGCAATCCTTATGGCGCAGAGTCATTTGACTGGATCGATGGAATCATTGATAACAAAATGGTGATAGAGGACGGTTATGCAAGGCTCAGGGAAGGAGCCGGCTGGGGTTTTGATTTTCTTCATCAGTATCTGGACGAGGTAAAGTAGAGAGGGAAGGCAAACATGAGATCTATCGTAATACCGGAACCTGGAAAGGTCAAAATTGAGGAAGTCCCCATGGTACAGAAAAACCCCGGGGAAGCCATATTGAAAATTCTTTACGGCGGCGTATGCGGGAGCGACCTCGGCACATATCGGGGCTTTGAAGGTGGCGGTCACGGTGTCGGGCGCGCGGTCAATCTGAAAAAGCCTTTATACGATGGCGAAAATCCCTGTTGCGGTATTCGTCAGGAGACCGCTGCTCTTTAAGCGGCATTCGCCGGTAACCGTGATGAGCTTTTTACCCAGAGAGGTCGCTTTTGCCGTAACCAGGATCGAATCGCCCTTTGGTATCGGCTTTATATAGTTCACAGTAAGGCTTACGGTAACGACAGTGTGCATGTCGTTCAAATGATGGGCGAGAATACCAAAAGTGTTATCAAAAGCCGTAACGATAGCTCCTCCGTGCATCATGTCACGATAGTTCAGCTGCCATTCCAGCACAGGGTATTCGATGGTAATTGTCTGTTCTTTACTGCTGCAGGCAGCCAGTTTCGGCTGCATCATTGCATCCAGACGTTCAGACAGCGTTTGAAAGTGTGAAAGGATCCCCGAGATCCCCTTTTCCAAAGTTTCTTGTTCCATTCGTTCGTCTAATCTACTCATTTAATTCCTCATTTATTGTGTTATAAATACTGAAAAACCTGCCGGGCTCAGTTAACCATGCACCGGGCAGGTTTCAATTCTTTTCAGCCGTTAACTTTGTTGATTGCCTTTAACATGATGGGCGGGAGCATTCTGCACCGCTCCTCGGATATGGAAGCGACGGAAACCCTCAGCCCTTTCCCGATGGGGACCGTAAAGACCCCTTCCTTCTGAAGCTCAAGGCCGGCTTCTTCCGCCTTCTCGCAGGGAACGGTCACGAAAAAGCCAGCGTCGAAGGGGACGATTTTCAAGCCGGCCTCGGCGGCGGCTTTTGCAAAGGCCTTGCCCCGCTGTACCAGCATTTTGCAGAACCCCTGTCTTTCCGCGGTCACCCTCGCAAGAAGCGCTTCATCCGCATAGATATTTGAAAGCGTCACCATAGCCGCCCTGTTGCAGTTGGACCAGGTCCCCCTTGCTGAAAACGCGCAGACAACCTTGAATTCGTCGGCGATTTCCTTGTCCCGGGTCATACAGATCATGGCGCCGCACCTCATCCCGTACATCGTGCAGGTTTTTGACATGCTGACTGCGACCACCACGAGGATATTGGCCGGAAAATCGTCCAGCAGCGGGAAGAATTTCCGATATTCCTCCTCGTCCCCGGCATAATCCAGGTAAGCCACATCGACACAAAGCGTGACCTTCTTGCTGCCGTTGTAGGTCGCCGCGTCTTTTATAATCTCAATGATTTTATCCCAATCCTCCAGAGTAAAGCTGTAGCCCGTCGGATTGTGCGCGGGCGTATTCAGTATGATAACCAGACCGTCCTGTTTGGACAGGAGTTCTTTTACCTTGCTTTCGAAGGATATCGCATTAAATTTGCCCGCTTCGTCAAATAAGGTGTAGGTCGTGACAGTCCTTTCGATTTCCTGGGCAATGGTGCTGTACGGGCTCCAATACCAATCCGAGGTCAAAACCTGGTCCCTGCGCTTCGAATAATTCTGGATCGTATTCCTGATCGCTCCGGTACCGCCGGGAGTCGCCACCGCTTCCGTATAACCTTTCGGAACATAGCTTCCGAAAGCTGCCTTTTTTATTGCCTTAATAAAATCGGGGGTCCCTCCGATGGGAGCATAGTCGGCGTAATCGACCGGAGTCAGACTTTTCAGGACTTCCACCACAGAGGACAGGACGACCAGATTGCCGTCGTCGTCGAGAAGAGAGCCGATCGTCGCGTTGATCACCTTGTCGGCGCCTTCCCTGGCCGCCATCTCCTTTGCCTTCTGGCTGATTCCGAATATCTTATCCTCCAGCGGGATAATTCTGTTGTTTGCTTCTGCCATCTTGTAGTTCGACATATCATTTCACCTGCCTTATTTATATTGAAAAATATTATAGCAGAAAGAAAGGCCCTGTGCGACAGTTTTTTTACGTGTTGCTCAGTTTTTTAATCAGGAACGTCCCTGTTATTTTCTTTCAGCTTGCGCATGACAGTGGACTGGCTGACGCCCAGAAGCTCGGCTGCTTTCCGGGTACTTTTGCAGGCAGCCATAGCCTGTGTCACAAGAATGCTTTCTACGATATCGATGGCTTCTTTCAACGGGATCAGTCTGTTGACCTGGATCGCATTGTCCGGGAATTGGACCGCCGCGCTCATTTTGTACTTGCTGTATAAATGCTCCGGCAGCAGATAGTCTTCAATACACAGCACGATGAGCCTTTCCACCACATTCTGCAGTTCACGGATGTTTCCCGGCCAGTGGTACTTCTGGAGAACGTCGATGAGCGCTTCTGAAAACTGTTTATTCGTTCCGTATTTCCTGTTAAAGATATAAATAAAGTGCAGCAGTAGAGGTTTGATGTCCTCTTTTCTGTCCCGAAGGGGCGGGATATCGATGGAAATCACGTTCAGGCGGTAGAACAGGTCTTCCCTGAACTTCCCCTGCGCGATCATCTTTTCCAGATCCCTGTTTGTAGCCGCAAGGATTCTTACATTAGATGAAACGGGCTCCAGACCCCCGACCCGGTAAAACTCATGGCTTTGTATCACCCGCAGCAGCTTGGCCTGTAAATCGATGGGGAGGTCTCCGATTTCATCCAGGAGCAGCGTCCCTTTGTCCGCGACTTCAAACAGCCCTGCCTTCCCTTTCGACAGGGCGCCGGTAAAAGCCCCGGCCTCATATCCGAAAAGCTCGGATTCCAGCAAAGAGGGCGATATTGTGCTGCAGTTGATTTTAACGAATTTTTCATTATTCCTTATGCTGGAAGAGTGGATAATGGAAGCGATCACTTCTTTCCCGACGCCGGAATCGCCGAGCAGCAGGACCGTGACATTATACCGCGCTATTTTTATCGCCTCCTGCAGGATCGTTTTCATGACCTGGCTTTCCGCGATGATATCGATGGAATGCTCTTTCCCTCTCTTGTTGATATTGAGCTTTAAATTGCCCGGATCATAAAACTGGTCGGGGAAGTCCGCCTTGAGGATCGTCGTGATGACGTTTACACAGGTGATGATCAGAATGGGGCCGCCGCCGCTGTCATAAACAGGGGAGCCCGATATGATCGCAAATTTGCCTGTGCTCAGCTTTTGCAGGGTGGTAAGGCTCTCGTGGGTTTCCAGGATGGACGGGGTGATCAGCGGTTGAAAAAATCCTGATTTCCCCAGTTCGGATATGTCCCTGCCGATGATTTTATCCAAAACCAGTCCCGTGGCATTGATATATGCATCGTTGGCATAGATCACTGTCCGGTTTGAATTGGTCACAAAGATGCCGCTGAGAGACTGGCCGAAAATTTTATCCAGTTCGCTGAAGGTCAGGTTGATATCTTCTATACTTTTAAAATATGCTAATTTGACTTTGTTCAAACTTTGAAATACGACGGAGAATAAAGTCTGGTCCTGGAGGACGATGATAAATTCCGAATCGCTGGCGCCCGGAGTTAAAGTTGAGCGCTGCTGAAGATCGGTGGGAACCATTCTCAGATTATAGCTCTTATTTTCCAGGATGACGGTGGTATTCGTAATGGCAGAGTTCAGTTTAATGGAATGCAGCTGCGCGTAAAAAATCCCCAGGTCGATTTTTTTCAGAAATTCACGGCCGGATTCATCACAGGTTAAAATCTTGCCGTCCTTGTCCAATAGAAATACATACTGCAATATAAATTGACCGGAATCGCCAAAAGGGGATTCCTCATTGAAAATATCGTCGGTATCAAAAGCCATTATCCTTACC
>DATMXY010000170.1:0-4398 GCA_035561275.1 Anaerovoracaceae bacterium
ATAATATACTGATTATCGTTTGAAACGTGAAATCGAGGTGGAGGATGAAAACTTGTATCTCCCTGAACATGCTCAGGGAGCTTTCCGCGGAAAGCAAAACCGTCTGTCTGGATGAAAACAGCGTTCTGAGCCCGTCGGCAAAGGACTATGCGAGAGAAAAAGGGCTGGTCGTGTATCTGGGCGGAAGGAAGGACCCGATCATCGGAGTCAGCACGGGGGGCGAGCCCCCCTGCCAGGCGGAAAAACCCGCACAAAGCGGCAATACCGATACAAAAGCCGCAGCAGACGGAACCGTCATCATAGACGTGACGACGCTTAAGACGATCATTGAAAAAGCGATCCGGGAGCATAACAAACCGATCTGTGAAAATCCGAAAGCCATGAAAGTGGACGGCGGGAAAGTGGTGATGGAGCCCTTTGCGGAGGCCCCAAAGGGCCAGAAGATCGGCATGACCGACGTCATCACCGAACGGGAGGGCAATCTCGGCGCGGGCTTTATGACCTTTGAAAACTCCGAGCTGCCCTGGACTTTGAGCTATGATGAAGTGGACTACGTGGTGGAAGGAGAGTTCACCATAAAAACCGGAGGGAAACTCTATTCCATGAAACCGGGGGACGTGTTCCACATACCGAAGGGAACCAGCGTCGTATTCGGTTCTCCGAGCTTCTGCAAGGTCTTCTACGTGGTATATCCGGCCAACTGGCTGTCCCAAAATAAATAGGGGCGGTATTCCGCCACCTGAAGAGGAAGGGGGACTTCTTGCATAAGTATGTTAAAGATACAATTTATTAGAAGGCCTACCAAAGGCACGCTGAAAATGCTGTTCCGGCGCTCCGGCACCCTGCGGACCCAGGAACCGGAACCGTCATATTTTGAAGCGGTGGGGCTGGTTCAGGGGCCGCTGGCGGATATCATTACCGCGGGAGATATTGCGGAAAAGACGTCGGCCGTCATCGTGGAGGAGATCCAGGGCATCTGCCCCCAGCATTTCACCATGATCGCCATATTCGGCGATACCGCCGCCGTTGCTGTGGCTTTGATCACCGTTTCCGAAAAGATCGACGGAAAGCGGCTCGACATTGACTATTAGTTTGCGCGAAGGAGAGATTATCTTGGAAGAGAAACAGAGAATCATACAGGAATTTGTACCGGGAAAGCAGATCACGCTTGCCCATATGATCGCTTCGCCGGAGGAGGACGTCTATCAGCGGCTCGGATTGCCCAAATGCGGAGCCATCGGCATCGTAACGCTGACGCCCGGCGAGACGTCCATCATTGCCGCCGATATCGCGACGAAGTCGGCCCCCGTCAGCATCGGATTCCTGGACCGGTTCACCGGAGCGCTGATCATCACCGGCGACGTTTCCGGCGTTCTTTCCGCACTGAAAGAAATCAATGAAGTATTGAAAAACATGCTGGGTTATGCCTCCTGCGATATTACGAAGACATGAAGAAAAGGATCCTGATCATCGGCAATTCCCGGTCCGGGAAGACCAGCCTGGCAAACTCCATCAATTCAGATGACTTTGAAGTGATGAAGAGCCAGGCGATTTGTTATGGAGAGCATACCATCGATACGCCGGGAGAATATCTGGAAAGCCCCCTGATGCATAAATATATCATATCAACAGCCCAGGATGCGGATACCGTGCTGTTTGTACTGTCCTTCGATCAGCAGACCTTCAGCTTTCCTCCGAATTTTGCGCAGGTATTCAATATGGAGAAAATCGGCGTGATCACGAAGAACGACCTGGCGGAGAAAAGAAACAGCCTGGAGTCGTTGCTGGAAAACTTCAGGACAGTCGGCCTGGAGGGGCCTTTTTTCATTACTTCGTCAAAGACGGGGGAAGGGATCGGAGAGCTGAAGGACTATCTGCTGAAGGAGAGCAGAAAGACAGCTTGGTGAACGGACAGTTGAAAAACAGGCAATAATCGTTTATGATAAATAAGGACGACGGCGTCAGCCCCGCCTCTTAAGCCTAAGCGGCTGGCGCTTGCAGACAAAATTCAGAAAGCGATCAGGTGAAAAAATGCTCAGCTACTGCAATCATATTGTCAGTGAATTTGAAAAGAAACTTTCGCTCATTGAGCCGTACAGAGAGAAGAAAAAGCTGTATACCGGCGTCGACCTGGGCACGGCATATATCGTTCTTGCCGTTATCGATGAAGAGGGAAATCCGGTGGCGGGCGCCTACGAGTACGCGGAGGTTGTCCGGGACGGCGTGGTGTTTGATTTTATGGGAGCCTGCCGGATCGTTAAAAAGCTGAAGGAAGCCCTTGAGGAAAAGCTGGAAACAGTGCTGGAACCGGCGGCGGTCGCCTATCCGCCGGGAGTCAACCAGGCGGAAGTGAGGAGTATCAAATATGTAGCCGAGTCCGCGGGATTCGAGGTTGTCGGCTTTATCGACGAGCCCACGGCGGCGAACCAGGTGCTGAAGATCGAAAACGGCGCCGTGGCGGACGTGGGGGGCGGCACGACGGGAGTCGCGGTTTTCAAAGAGGGGAAAGCGGTTTATACTGCCGATGAAGCCACGGGAGGGACTCAGATGACCCTGGTGATCGCCGGAGCGCTGCGCAAGGATTTCGCCGAAGCGGAGGCGATCAAAAAAGATGCGGACAGGCAATCGGAGCTGCTTCCCGTCATCAGGCCGGTGATGGAGAAGATCGCCACGATCATAGGCAGGCATATCGAAGGAAAAGAGATCGAATCGGTGATTCTGGTGGGCGGCACCTGCTGTAATCCCTATATAGAAAGAGTAATCGGCGACGTATTGAATATTCAGGTTTTAAAACCGCAAAATCCTTTCCTCGTTACGCCTCTGGGCATCGCGTTCATCGCAAGGAACGCGGATATCGATTCGGCCGCGGCGGCTACAGCGGAGGACTGATTGATGCAGGATAACTGGAAACGAAGTATCGTATTGTTTATTGCCAGCCAAACCTTATCCCTTTTCGGATCTTCTTTGGTGCAGTATGCCATCATGTGGCATATCACCCTGGAAACCCAATCCGGCGCTATGATGACGATCTTCATCATCTGCGGGTTTCTTCCCATCTTTTTTATCGCTCCCTTTGCCGGAGTGTGGGCAGACCGTTATAACCGTAAGGTTCTCATTGTTTTATCCGACTCCGTCATCGCTTCGGTTACATTGATATTGGCGATCCTCTTCATAACCGGGTACCGGGAGGTATGGCTGCTCTTTACGATTTCGGCGGTCCGCGGCCTGGGGCAGGCGGTGCAGATGCCGGCTGTGAGCGCGCTGATCCCGCAGATCGTGCCGGAGGATAAGCTTATGAAGGTAAACGGAGCCAACAGCAGTATCCAGTCCATGATCCTGCTGGTTTCCCCCGTTGCAAGCGGCGCTCTGCTTACGCTGGCTGCCATCGAGATCATCTTTTTTATCGACGTCGTGACAGCCGCCGCCGCTGTTTCCGTCCTGCTGCTTTTTCTGCCTATTCCCGCCCACGCAAAGGCGCTGGAAAAACAGAAGATCAGCTACTTCCGGGACCTGTCGGCGGGTTTCCTCTATATAAAGAGCCATAGATTCATCAGGAGTTTTTTCCTGTTCTGCGGCCTGTTCTTCATACTGGCCGCGCCCATGGCGTTCCTGACGCCTCTTCAGGTTACGAGAAGTTTCGGCGACGACGTATGGCGGCTTACGGCCATCGAAATCACTTTTTCCGTAGGCATGATGGCGGGTGGTATCATCATGGCCTCCTGGGGCGGATTTAAGAATAAGATAAAAACAATGATCCTGGCTTCTCTGATCATGGGCGCCGGGACCATATCACTGGGGATCATCCCTGTGTTTTGGCTGTATTGCACCCTCATGGCCGTCGTCGGACTCGCCATGCCGATGCTGAACACTCCGGCCACAGTGTTAATACAGCAAAAGGTGGAAGAAGAATTCATGGGAAGGGTGTTCGGGGTCCTCAGTATGATCTCAAGCTCCATGATGCCCCTGAGCATGCTGATTTTCGGACCTATGGCGGATCAGATCAAGATCGAATGGATGCTCGTCTGTACAGGGATACTGATGATAGCCGATGCGGTTCTGCTGCTGACGCGCAAGACCATGATAGAAATCGGCAGGAGCTGACAAAAGAACATAATGTTTGCATTGAATATTATAAATATGGTAAAATAAACAACAAAAATACAAGATACAGGGGAGGGGTAAAAATGGGAACTTTTAAAAACGTAATGGGTAAGGCTATGGAAGCCGCAAAGGAAGTCGCCGGCGAGGTAAAAGAACGTGCGGAATCGGTGAAGGACCTCGCAGGGGATAAGGCGGAAGCCGGTATGGAAGGATTGAAGGACCGGGCTGAAGGCTTAAAGGAAAAGCTCGAAGACAGGACCGAAGCACTGAAGGAAAAGCTCGAAGACAGGACCGAAG
>DATMXY010000171.1:0-6146 GCA_035561275.1 Anaerovoracaceae bacterium
ATCTATATCTACACGTATCTATAAATAGATTTGGTTTACGGCTGAATCTATCTATATAGAATAAGCTATCGCTTAAAATAGCAGGAGGGAAAATTAATGTATCAAGGAAAGAGAAAAGTACGAATTGCAGTCATCTTGACACTGGCTCTGCTTCTCACAACGGTATTTACAGGCTGCGGAGGAGGCGGAGAAGGAGAAGATCAGGCTGAAACAAAGACAGTTAAGTTAGGCTTTCTTTGGCCGCTAACCGGAGGCAGCGCGGTAATCGGCAATGAGCATAATGACGGCGCCTTGCTTGCAGTTGAGAAGATCAATGCCGCGGGAGGAATTAAATCCATGGGCGGCGCGCTGATTGAGCCCATCGTGGCCGACACGGAATCTGTTGCGGATAAAGGCGCGACTCAGGCGGAAAGGCTGATCCTGGAGGAGGGAGTCTGTGCACTCGTCGGCGCTTATAACAGCGGCGTATGCTTTGCCGCAAGCGAAGTCGCCGACAGAAACAACACCCCATGGTTCAATATGGGCGGCGTAAAGAATGAGATCACAGAACGCGGCCTGACATGGGTCTTCCGACTCAACAACAAGCAGGACTATGACGCCAAGGAAACCATCGACGCCATGCTGGCGGCCCAGGAAGAAAGCAATTACGGTGAAATCAAAACATATACCATGCTGTATGATTCCGGAGACTGGGGGGCAGGCGCCGCCAAGGTCTTCAAGAAATTTGCGGATGAGCTGGGCTGGGAATGCGTAGTGGATGAACCGGTCACCTCAAATACTCCTGATTACAATGCCCAGGTTTTAAAACTGAAACAAGCCAATGCGGATTTCTGCTATGTCAACCTGTATACCCCGGATGCGCTCATATTTTTCAATACAGTTGCAACGAATAAATTCCAGCCTCCGTTCGGGATTTGGTCCGGCGGCGGCGGAACAGAAGATGCAACCTTCCTGAGCACGATGACCCCGGAGGTCATCGACTACCTGTTTGTACAGGATGACTTCGATACCGGCGGGCCGGCCCGTATCCAATGGCTTAAAGAGTTGTCCGCCGAATGCGAATCAAGATTTGGGTACCCGATGACAGCCCCCTTTGCACAGGGATACACCGCCGCAATGGTTACTTATGCAGTGATTGAAGCCGCGGGCTCCGATGACAAAGAAGCGATCAAGAAGGCGGCGCAAAACATTGATATTGACAACGCGGACGGACAAAACACATTGATCGCTACCGGGCATCAGCGGGTGAAATTCGACGAGAACGGTCAGAATACATTCTCTCACGGTACCGTTTCCCAGCGTCAGGACGGAAAAAGGATCACCCTTTATCCTCTGGCCAACAGAGCGGAAGGGGCTTCGGTGATACTGCCGGTGCCTGCCTGGGATGAGCGTTAATCATCCCGTAATAACAATCTTGCGATAGTTACTTGTTACTTACGGATGCTTGCCGGAGTGCAACCATCCGTAAGTATAATAGGAGGAAAATTTATGGCGAATTTAGTCTTGATGGCATTGCTGCATGGCACTGTCATGGGGATGATTTACGGAGCGATAGCGGTAGGATTAAGTCTGATCTTCGGTGTGCTGAGAGTAATCAACTTTGCGCATGGCTCCATGCTGATGGCGTCCATGTTCTGCTATTACTTGATCTTTATTGCAACCGGCGTCAGTCCCTACATTTCTTTATTTCTTATTGTACCAGTTTTCTTTTTTGTCGGTTACCTGATACAGAACGTTTTAATCAAACCCCTGTTCCTGCGGGAAAGATCATCCGTCCTGGAACCGGTCAGCGCATTGACTTTAACCACCGGCGTATGGTTTGCAATGGACAATCTGGCTTTGATGCTGTTTGGAGCAAACTACAGAACGATGAACACTTCTTTGACAGGGAAATTGCTCAGCGCCGGCGATTTCAATTTAGACCTGACGAAAGCGGCTACTTTTATAATCAGTATTTCTGTGATCGTTTTTCTGAGTCTGTTCCTCAGTAAAACCGAGCTGGGCCGAACGATCCGGTCCGTATCCCAGAACAGGGATTCTGCGGCTCTGTGCGGAGTCAACGTTTATCGTATCTATGCGATCACCTTTGGGCTCGGGACCGCGGCGCTTGCATTGGTGGGCGCCTTTATGACGGGCTTTTATTTTATTGCGCCAAGCGTGGGAACAGCCTTCGGTGTTAAATCATTTTTAATCGTCGTACTTGGGGGACTTGGAAGTTTGCCCGGCGCCCTTGTGGGAGGGCTGATCTTTGGAATCATAGAGTCGGTAGGCGGGCAGTTCATGCCGGCTACTTCAGCGAATATGCTGACTTTTCTGGTGTTTATCGTTGTGCTTTTTGTACGCCCTAAAGGAATTATGGGTAAATTCTGATACCATGGAGGTTATACATGAATGATACTTCTTTAAAGATCATGGAACCAGGGAAAAAGAGAATTACCGCGCCTGCGGTCATCCTGGCGGCAGCGTTTATCGCGTTGGCGCTGCTTCCGCTTGGCGTCAGGCCGTATACCGTCAATACCATGATTCTCATCCTGATGTACGCTTATTTCTCAAGCGCCTGGAATATCGTCTGCGGATTTCTGGGCGAATTGTCAATGGGTCATTCTGTAATGGTCGCCATGGGCGCGTATACGTCTACGATGCTGCTTATGGACTTTGGTCTGAACCCATGGGCCGGCTTGATTATAGGAGCCCTTATCGCAGGGATATTCGGGTTTATCATCGGCTATCCGTGTTTTAAATTGAAAGGCCCTTATTTTACACTGACAACCATCGCTTTTGCGGAATTGCTCCGAACCTGGTTTGTGAACAATGAAACGCTTCCGCTGATCCATTTGAATACGGGAGGCGCCATGGGCCTGGTGCTTCCAAGATCCGGACAGGGATTCCTCTTTATGGAATCGTCCAGCAAGACGACCTACTACTATTTCATATTCATCATACTTGTGGCTGTGCTTTTGGTTTCAGCAATGATCAAATCAAGCAGATTCGGATACTATCTGACAGCGATCAAGAGCGATCCCGACGCCGCGGCCTCACTCGGCATCAATGTCCCCAGAATGAAAATGTATGCGATGGTGATCAGCAGTGTTTTCATGGGGATCGGGGGGACGTTTTACGCGGAATATTTCAGATATATAGGGCCTGACAGGGTTTTCGGCCTGGATCTTTCGATTCAGTTTGCGCTGATCGCGCTGATCGGGGGGCAGGGCACGGTCTTCGGGCCCGTCATCGGGGCGTTTCTGCTGATCCCGTTGAGTGAGACACTGTCCGCGTCATTGGGCTCGACGATCTCCGGCCTGCATCTGTTTCTTTATGGCGTCGTAATGATATTTGTCGTGCTGTTCATGCCGAAAGGGATCTATGGGCCAATCCAGAACTTATTAACGAAGATCTGGAATTTGATTTTAAATGCCAAAGATAGGAAAAAGGTGACAAAGCCGGGTGGTACGATATGAAAAAGATACTTGAAATTAAAGGCTTGACAAAGGCATTCGGCGGATTGAAGGCCGTCAGCAATGTGGATATGTCGGTAGAGGAAAATGAAATCAAGGGTTTGATCGGGCCCAACGGCGCGGGTAAGACAACATGCTTCAACATGATGGCGTGCTCCTTTCCTCCTACCAGCGGCGAAATCGTATTCGGCGGGCAGAAAATAACGGGCATGAAGCCCCACGAAGTATGCAGGCTGGGACTTGCCCGGACATTCCAGGTCGTGAGGCCGTTTGGTGACATGGACATTCTCGACAACATTATGGTGGGCGTTTTCTTAAAAACCGGAGATAAGAAAGAAGCAAGAAGAAAAGCGGAAAAGATCTATGAGCTTATGAAATTCTCCGAGAGACCCGGCCAGATCGCGCATAACCTGACTACCGTGGACAGAAAGAAGCTTGAAGTAGCAAGAGCCATGGCCACGGAACCGAAGCTGCTGCTTCTGGACGAGGTTATGGCGGGATGCAATCCTCAGGAAAAAAAAGAGATTCTGTCTATGCTGAATACCTTGCGGGACGAGGGCCTCACCATGATCGTCATCGAACATGACGTTAAGGCAATTATGAGCATATGTGACAACATCGTTATCCTCAACCGTGGTGAAAAGCTTTGCGAAGGCAGCGCCGGGGAGGTGGCAAACGACCCGAAGGCAATCGCTGCATATTTAGGGGAGGATTATACACGTGCTAAAAATTAATAATCTGGAATCCGGATACGGGAATATACAGATCCTGAACGGGATCAGCATGGAGATCAAAGACAATCAGATCGTGGCGATTGTCGGCTCCAACGGGGCAGGGAAGACTACGCTCCTGAAAACGCTCACCGGGCTGATCCCTTATATGAGCGGCGAAACGATATTTGACGATGAAAAAATCAGCGGGCTGCCGACACACCAGATCGTAGGAAAGGGAATTTCCATGGTCCCGGAAGGCCGCCAGCTGTTTTCAGGCCTGAGCGTGTACGAAAACATGCTGATGGGCGCTTATATGAAATCTGCCAAGGCCGCAAGGGATCATTCGCTCAAGGAGATGTACGAGCTTTTTCCCAGGCTCAACGAAAGACTGTCGCAAAAGGCCGGCTCTCTGAGCGGAGGGGAGCAGCAGATGCTGGCGACGGCAAGAGCGCTGATGTCAAGGCCGAAGCTGCTTTTGATGGATGAGCCGTCCTGGGGCCTTGCCCCGATCCTGACGACGGAATTATTTGATAAAATCCGGACGATCCGTGACAGCGGCACATCGGTTTTGATTGTGGAGCAGAATGTTTATCAGGCTTTGAAAATTGCCGATTGGGCCTATGTCATGGAAAAGGGCGAGATCGTAATGGAAGGCGTCGGAGTCGATTTGCTTGATCATCCGGATCTGAAAAAAGCGTATCTTGGAATTTAGAGGGGATGAGGAAATTCCGATCCCTGCAATAAAAGAAGATGAGGTGCTGGTACAGGTCAAAGCAGCCGTTATCTGCGGGTCGGATGTCCATATGTATAAGGGGACGCCGAATTATGAATGGGTTGAACCGTATATGCCCGTTATCATCGGCCAGAGCTGCCGGGTAGAAAGCTTGTCATTCGTTTGACATGTCTGCCGTAATAAAGTTAGAAGGCTACTAATGATGTTGTTGGAGGGTTTTGGAGTATTCTTGAAGAACTTGTCATCTCTGCAAAAACCAAGAGCCTTACTTTTGCTTTGGTCATTAGTCGGTTTGGTCCGGGATACGATCATTTATGCTTCCATATCCGGTTTTGGGCAGACGGGTCCTTAATGACGGTGGGCAAAATCATGGGTATCGATGAACTCGTTGAAGATCCTCAACTACTTGCAAGAGATATGCTTATTGAAATCGAACACCCTGTGGCTGGAAAAGTAAAATATCCCGGAAATCCCATAATAAAACGAGGAGGTATACGAATTGGATTGGCGTGAAAAGTATCGCGATAAAATCGTCCCAACATCGGACGAGGCAGTAAGAAGTATCAAATCAGGAGAATTGGTCGTCTTTGTACAGGCGCACGGTGAAGCCAGGGCTTTGATTAACGCACTGATAAGGAGAGCGCCGGAACTGAGGAGAATCCGATTGTTAAGTCATTTGACTTTCTGGCCGGCGGATTATGCAGAGCCTGAATATAAGGATTCCTTTCGTGTGATTTCACAGTTCTTTGGAAAGAATATCCGGGATTTACATAACAAAGAGCTGGTGGAACACCTGCCACTTTTCTATTATGAAATGCCGAAATTGTATGAGGAAAGCTGGACCCCGGACACGTTCCTGCTGATGGTCACGCCCCCCGATGAACACGGCAGGTGCAGCCTTGGCTTGAATTCCGATTACGCGGTAAAATGCGCTGAAATAGCGAAAAAGGTCATCGTACAAATAAATCCGTCGCTGCCGTTTACGCATGGCTCCTACTTCTCTCTTGACAATGCGTTTTGTATCTATGAAGAAGATGCGCCGATACCGGAGATCTTCATGGGCAGTATGGGTGAAATAGAAAAAAAGATCGGAGAGAATATCACCCCCCTGATTCCCGACGGGGCCACCCTGCAATTGGGGTTGGGAGGCGTGCCGGATGCGGTGCTTTCATGTCTCACGGAGAAGAAAGACCTGGGAATCCATACGGAATTGTTTTCCGACGGCGTGGTTGATCTCTGCAATGC
>DATMXY010000172.1:0-9243 GCA_035561275.1 Anaerovoracaceae bacterium
GTTAATGAAAAATAAGTTTAATGAGCAATGTATTACGCCAGGTCAAATAGATTTGATTTCAAATGCAAGAATTTTTTTCAGAAGATTTACGGGCTGGCTCAGAGCGTATATCCTTAGCAGATATACCGGAGTAGGAACGCCGGAAGAGATTTTTGGCCGCATCTATCTTGAAACTTCAAATTTTGGCGATATGATACGTTTTACTTTAGGCTTTGATGATGCAACCGGATTTACCCAGCATATGAATCAGATCATAGTCGGATTACGGGATACCATTGACGCTCAGCTTGCGGGAAATAGTCAGGCCGTCCAAGAAAGTGTAAACAGATTATATCAGAGCGCCGATGACGCGGCGGCATTTTTAGCTTCAATCAATCCATATTTTAACGAAGCGGAATGGAAAAATCTGCTGAGAACATACCTGCAATATACCCTTGAAGAAGCAAATTTGTTTTCCTCAGGTCAATATAAAAACGAAATAGAATTAGTCGACCGTATTACCGGCCTTACCGGTCAAATGGGTTACAGCTTTGCGCAAGCGATCAATGATTACATAACGTCCGATTTGCAGACAAATCCGACGCAAGAGAATGTACAGTGCATGACGCTTGAACAGGTAAATGAAATCTATAGAATCAGAACGATTTGGTTTACGCTTACCACCTGGACCAGGAATTTCATGTTAAGCAAGTTCAAAGGGATCGGGGATGAAAATGATGTTCACGCGCGTTTGCAGCAGGTTCCTGCGGAATTTGTCAACGCACTGAGGCAGTTCTTTGGAAACCTGCCGATATTTGAGTCTTATCAGCAGGCATTAAACGAATATGTGGATTTGCTCGATTCTTTGACTAGCGCTATGATGGAAGGAAATACGGATGTGGTAAACCGGATCGTACAACAGCTTTATCGGGATGCGGATAAGAGGGCCGCCGCCTTTGCTTCGCTGAATCCTACTTACTGGAGCCAAAGCGAATTGCAGACCAGGTTATATAACAACATCCGCACCACGATCGACGAAGCCTCTTCATTCTTAGAGGGAGATTACGTCAGAAATTTAGCCATTTACAGCACGCTTCTCGATCAGGCTGAAAGCATAAGCGGTTATATTTCAGACGGCTTGATTGACTACCTTAAGGCTAACTCGTGATGTTCTGTTTCTTTTAAAGTACGTGTATAAAATCTTCCGAGTGTAAGAACTGCTACTATACTTACATCCGGGTTATCTCGGAAATATCTTATTCTTCTTGGGAGCAGGCATATCAGCTGGAAATGGGATTTCTTTTTTATAGTGACCGTATTGGTATTGGTCACATATACCTATAGAATAAAAGTTTCGGAGACGCTTCCTTCGGATATATACTTGACGTCAAAGTCTAGCAAGGCCGCGCGCCTTGCTTTTTTATTCCGCAACCTGATTTTCCAGGCGGACAAGGTCGGGATGAGAATATCTGCCCTTTTTGGCAGTCCCCTTTCCGTATTGTATCGCACGTACCGGACAGCGGTTGATGCATGCCATACAATAGGTACAGGCTTTCCCCCAGACCGGCTTGTCGGTT
This sequence comes from Anaerovoracaceae bacterium, assembly GCA_035561275.1. GTDB lineage: Bacteria > Bacillota > Clostridia > Peptostreptococcales > Anaerovoracaceae > Anoxybacterium. Next base: position 1,557 of record DATMXY010000172.1, read on the forward strand.
ATGCGGATGGTATGCACCGGGCAGATCTGTTCGCAGAGACCGCAGCGCGTGCAGGAGTCGTCGGCCGAATAATGCCTGGTATTCATGGCAAATCGGTTGAACATCGGATTGGCAAAGGTTGTTTTCAGTGTGGCATGCTTGCCCGGAAGCGTAAGATAGACGTTTTTCTTTCTCTGTCCGATGGTTGTATTGATTTCCGCAAGCATCAGTTCCGCCGCCTTCAGTTTCTCTGCCTCCACATCTTTTGGGTCCACATCGAATCCTTCTAAAATATAGTTGTTGGGCATCCTGATCGAAAACGAGCCGGCAAGGGCTAGACCCTTTGCAGCCAGGGCTTTCCTGATGACCTTTGGGGTTTTCCCTTCCTCATCGCCACAGGTATTCAGGGAAAAAACATAAGGATATCCGGAAACGTCCAGTTTGCTGATGAAGTCCAACACGATCCCCGGCGGCCCCCAGGCGTATATCGGAAACACAAACCCCAACAGTTCATTTTCATTAAAATTGTAATGAAAGGCTTTCTTTTGCTGATCCATCAATCTGGCGATGGAATACATCCGGTCCCCCTGGGCCTCGGCAATTTTGCCCGCGGCATAAAGGGAATTACCCGTTCCGGTAAAATAAAAGATCATAATGCATCTCCCTTTCCACAATATATTTATTCAAACAGTGATATCTGGCGGATTTTCTGCGACGGCGCAGTGCGGTCGGTTATGGTTTCCGTCTCTTTCGGAAATCCGGTCAGCAGCGGAGAATGCGGGTCGTGCTCCTGCATCCTGCGGCGCAGGGTCCTTTCGCTGGTGACGGCATAGCAGTAGGCGCAGCCGTTTCCGCAGGTATCGTAAGCCCCCACGTCGACGCTTTCGATGCAGCCGCAGGCGGGGCGCTGCCCCGCGTCCTTGTTGGCCTTGATAGGGGCTCCGATCAGCCGTTCGATTTTTTCCCGGTCGATGCAACTGGAATGCCCGATGCCGAAGCGGCTCAGATTTACTGTTTCGGCGCAGGAGAAAACCGGCAGCCGGTATTGGCCTGCGACGTCAGCGATGAGCCCGGCGATTTCAAGCATCCCGCTCCTGTCCGGCACATCGTCCCGATTTCTTGTATGAGCATATTCATCGACAAAGCTGATAATGCATCGCTCCGTATAATCATGAAGCTGACCGCACAGCCATGCAAACTGTTCGGCGGTCCACTCCGCGGAAAACCGTTCGTTTTTCAGAATGGGGTCAAATCTCCAGTCCACGGTGGCCGGGCCGGTTTTTTCACTCAGCCGTTTGAAGGTGTCGACGACGGTCTGCTTATCCGGAAGATTCGGCTCAATCTCCCTGTCGTAGGCGGTTATGGTGAATAGAAAATAATATTTGTAGCCCATGGCGTCGATAAGAGATAGCTTTTCTGTCATGGGCGCCGGATTTTTTGTCCAGAGAACGATGCAGTCCACGTTTTCCGGCGACAGCGCAACCCTTCCCAGCCGGTCGGTGTTCCGCGGATTCGGGATCAGCGCATAGCCCTCCTTCAACCGGTTCAGAAACCATTCGGAATAAAAGCACGGTATATCGGAGCGCCTGCTGGCACTGATAATCATCTGATTTCTCCTGTTTCCTTATTCCTATATTTCAAATTGGTTTGTCCGATTAAAATCCGCCGTGTGCGATTCTCAATTATAATGTAACTATATCATAATTTATTCCAATCACAATGAATTTTGATAAATATCTTATCCCGGGTTCCACCGCTCACAGCGCGAAAAGGCCGCCGAAGTATAAGCCCCGGCGGCCCATGAATGAAATCCCTTTCTGAATCAGCTTTACTTATCTTTATCTGCCTTCAGGACTGCGTTCAGCATGACGCTTGCACCCTGGGTACATTGCTCCGTGGAGGTATGCTCAGGTTCGCAGTGGCTGTGGCCGTCCTTGGACGGAACGAAGATCATCGTCGTGGGCATCATATAGGATACGAACTGGGCGTCATGGCCCGCGCCGCTGTTGATGGTCTGGTTCTTGTAGCCGAGCTCATTAACGCTTTCCTGGACGTAGCCCACCAGTTCCTTGTCAAAGTATACGGTGTCGCGCTGCCACTGCATCTCGACCTCGCACCGGCACCTTGCCCATTCCTTCTTTTCAAGGCTTTTGACGATCTCAAGGACCTTTGCCCTGAGTTCGGGGTCTTCATGCCTTACGTCGATGGAGAAGTCGACCAGATCCGGAATTACCGTGTGTACGTTGGGGTGGCAGAGGATCTCGCCTGTGGTGTAAACCAGCTCCGGCCTGTCAAGCTTGTCGATCTCTTCATGCAGGTAACAGAGCGCCTGTGCGGCGGCGTACAACGCATCCTGCCTCTTGTGCATGGGCGTGGTCCCGGCATGGTCGGACTGCCCGTAGAGGCGGATCCTGTAGTTGAACATACCAAGTACGCAGGTTACAACGCCGATCTCGTTTCCGGCGTCTTCGAGAATGGGGCCCTGTTCGATATGGAGCTCGAACATCGCCGCGTAATCGTTGGGATTCAGCCGGTTCTTTTCGTCTCCTTTATACGGGCTCTTATCCAGTGCCTCGCCGAAGGTGCTGGTTTTATCTAAAACGCTTTTGGAGGCCAGCATGTTTTCCTTTATAAATTTTTTGCCGATGTCCGTAGGTAACCAGTCGTGGCAGATCACACCGGAGGACATCATTGCGGGGGGATAGAGGGAACCTTCCTCATTTGTCCAGATCATGGCCGTGATAGGATGCCGGTGGGGGATCTTATCGGCAACGATGGTTTCCAGGACTTCCATGGCGCCCATTACGCCCAGGATGCCGTCATAGTTCCCGCCGTTTTTTACGGAGTCGCAGTGGGAAGCCATTATGATCCTCGGAAGCCCGGGCTCGGAACCCGGAATCGTAGCGTACATGTTGGCCATGTCGTCGGTCTCGACGGTCGCGCCGATGGCTTCCATCCTCTTCTTGAAATAGTCTCTGGCCATGTGTGCTTCAGGGGAAAGTGAGTATCTGGTGATCCCGCCGTGGCCGGCGTCACCGAATTTACTGAATGTAGTGATCTTATCCTGCATTCTGTCTTTGTTACAAGTAAACATACTTACCACTCCTTTTATCTTATATTTTGTCTTATAAATTAAAAATCAACCGCTGATTTTCCTGAAATGTTACTAGTTTCGTATTTTTCCTATTTGAGCATAACGCTTTTTACCTGTTTATGTCAAGCGGTCTTTTCTGAATTTATTCGCTGCAGTATCCGGACAATATTCCGGCGATCTTTCTTCCGTCGATCCATATTGATCCGGTCTCGCTTCGTCCCAAACTGAACAACGCTGCGGGTATTTACAGCGTTGTTATTTGTATGTATTAAGTTGCTGCAGTACATTTTTTATTCGGGAAGCTCCTGCTTTACCATGTCGATGAATTCTTCCCACCGGCCTTCGCCAAGAAGTATTTCCGGGCAGTTTTTCCCGGAAAAGTCGCAATGCGTCTTCACGCGGTCGATGTCCAGATCGTAGGCTGTGAGCAGCATGGCGGTAAGCGCTGCCGTATTCTTCAAGGTCTGCTCATAATCGTTTTCCGGGTTGATGCACATCTCGATGCCGATACCGTTCAGGTTGCCGCCGTCCTTGCTCAGCCCGTCGCCGGCGTGGAACGCGATCTCATTGTCGGGGATATGGTAATAGATTTCATGGTCGTCCACCGTATAATGCCAGGACTTCGTCTGGCTGTCCGCTGTTTCGTGGAGATAGTTGTTGTGGGAAGCCGCGTCGGCATTCCTTCCGGCGTTGCCCGTTTCATGGATAACGATATATTCGATCTTCCTTTCCTGACCGGGGCGCGCCATAGTGCCTTTGGGAATGAAGTCCGTTATGACAGGTATGGCGCCGACCTCGCTCACTGGGTCCCTGAGTTCGGTGGGCTTGCTGCTGATGTAAAAATAAAGCGCCATTACGATTGCTGTGATGACGGCTGCCGCAATGATCAGAAAGGCCGCCATTCTCCGTACGTTGATGCGTATTCTTTTTCTCTTTGCCATGATGATCCCCTTTCCAGACTATCATAACAAAATTACGCCGGTTTGTTAATTAAGACTTTCTTATTTTTCTGCCGTTAGTAAAGGAAGGATGGTCGGCGCCGCTTCCGCCATGAAAAAACTGCCCCTGGTGTGCCCGCGGAGCAGTCTAATAAGTTTATTGTTCAGCGCTGTTTTATAAATTTTACGTTTCTCGTTCAGCGCTGTTCATATATGAAGTTGTCGATAAGCCGGGTTTTGCCCACATATACGGCCACCGCCACCAGTGCCGGCGCTTCTATCGTATCGATGGGCTTCAGCGTTTCCAGATCGACGATCTCGGCATAGTCGAGCCTTGCCAGCGATTCGGATGCGATCCCTTCCCTGATGGCCTGCTGAACCTCTGCGGACTTCCTGACTCCCGCGTGGACCATCGCTTCGGCAAACCGCAGAGCTTCCGGCAGGATTGCCGCCGCCGCTCTTTCCTCCCGATCCAGATAAGTATTCCGGGAACTCCTGGCCAGGCCGTCTTTCTCCCTGACCGTCTCGCACGTCACGATCTCAAGGTCCATGTTCAGGTCTCTGACCATCCTCCTGACGACGGCCAGCTGCTGCGCATCCTTTTGCCCGAAATAAGCCTTGTCCGGCTTAACAATGTTGAAAAGCTTCATTACTACGGTGCAGACGCCCCTGAAATGACCCGGGCGGCTTTTCCCGCAGAGCGTATCCGTCAGATCGCTCATATCCACGAAAGTGGAGAAGCCTTCTTCGTACATTTCCCCCTGTTCAGGATGAAAGATCAGATCCGCGCCGGCACAGGCGCAGAGGGCGGAATCCTTTTCCATGTCTCTGGGGTAAGTCTCCAGATCTTCATTTTTTCCAAACTGTAACGGATTGATGAAAATGCTGACCACGACGCGGTCATTCTCTCTTGCGGCCCTCTCAATCAGGCTCTGATGTCCCTCGTGTAAAAAGCCCATGGTCGGTACAAATCCGACGGTCAGTCCTTCTGTCCTCCAGGCTTTCACACACTCGCGAACTTCTCGAATGGTGCTTACAATATTCATTTTTTCCTCCTCTGCGGTGCCGTTTCGCAGAATACAGCCCGCAGTACAGATTTTAGCATGGAGGAAGCTTTTTTTCAATAGAATACCAAGTATTCCTTGGCTTCATTTCTTTCTTCCTCTCTTTCTGCTCTTGAATTTAAGAAGCGTCCGGGATATAATTTTACAGAACATAAATTTATCCAAAACTTGGTATTTCAGGAGGGGGGCGCATTGATGAAATCGATATTTCCGGAACCAATATTAAACCTGCCGGAGGCGGACATCCCGCTGAGCGGGATCCGCGCTTTTCTATCCCAGGGCAGCGACCACCAGATCATTTTCATGCACTTTTCGGAGGACGTTGATCTGCCGGAGCATGCCCACGAGGCACAATGGGGGGTCGTGCTCGAGGGAAAAATCGAAATGACCATCGACGGCAAAACAGAGACTTATCAGAGGGGCGACCGGTACTTCATCCCCAGGGGCGTAAAGCATTCCGGAAAAATCCACGCCGGTTATGCCGACATGACGTACTTTCAGCAAAAGGATCGGTATTCCGTCAAATAATAAAACGAAATGAGGCGCGGGGCCTCATTTCTTCTTTTTATATGATATTTATCTGCCGCTTTATAAGCTATTTATCTGCCGCCTCCCGGGCGCCGAAAAACCGCTTGATTTCGATTTCCGCGCTTTCCGGCGAGTCGGAGCCGTGGATAACATTAAATGTAGTGGATGTGGCGAAGTCGCCCCGGATGGTCCCCGGAAGGGCATCTTCGAACTTCGTGGCGCCCATGAGCATCCGCATCCCCTGAATGACGTTATCCCCCTCGACGATCATGCCCCAGACCGGCGCCGACATCATGTAGTTCTCCATACGGGGATAAAACGGCATGTCCGCCACATGAGCATAATGCTCCCTCAGGATCTCTTCGTCCAGGTTCATCACCTTGATGGCGGTGATCCGGTATCCCTTCGATTCGATCCGCTCGATGATACGCCCGGCCAGCTTCCTTTCAATGGCGTCGGGCTTCAGCATGATATAAGTCCTTTCCACGTTTCCTCCCGCGGTTTTTCTGATTTCCGTAATCAACCGCTTTTTGTTATTGTTTCACTTCCCGCTGCTTTTTATGCCTTCCGCTTATTCCGCATTATCGTCTGCGTCCACCTGATCTTTCAGCAGCCGCTTCACGATCTTCCCGGAGGCGTTTTTCGGCAGACCCGGAACAAACTCGATGTAGCGCGGCAGCTTATAAGAGGCAAGCTTTTCTCTCATGAATCGAAGGAGTTCTTTGGAATGGCACTCCTCCCCCTCCTTCAGTACGATGAAGGCCTTGACATATTCGCCCCTCAGCTTGTCCGCAACCCCAATGACGGCGGCTTCCTTGACCTTCGGAAATTGATAGATCACCTCTTCCACTTCCCGCGGATAGACGTTCAGGCCGGCCACGATGACCATGTCCTTTTTCCGGTCCACAATGTAAATATAATCGTCTTCGTCTTTCTTTGCGAGGTCTCCGGTATGGAGCCACCCGTTGCGCAGCGTCTTTTCCGTTTCTTCAGGCTGGTTATAATAGCCGAGCATCACGTTTTCGCCGCGGACTGCAAGTTCGCCCACCACCCCGGCGGGCAGCTCGTTGTCTTCCTCGTCGATGATGATGCATTCCACATCCGGCAGCGGCAATCCGATGGAGCCTTCTTTCTGTACTCCGTCCGGCGGGTTGAACGATACGGCCGGCGCTGCCTCCGTCAGCCCGTAGCCTTCCACGATGGGAAGCTTCATGACTTCCCTGCCCTGCCTGTAAATTTCAACAGGCAGCGCCGCTCCTCCCGAGACGGCCATGCGCAGTTTCGGGAAGGAAATGTTCCTCTTGCCGGCCTCCAGCAGGACCACGTACATGGAAGGCACTCCCATGAAAATCGTGATTTCGTCCTTCAGCAGGGTTTCGATGACACTGTTCGGCTGGAAAGATTCCAGGATCGATATGGTGGCGCCGGACCAAAGCGGCATCAGGATACATGCTGTGAACGCGAACACATGGAACATCGGCAGCACGCACATGTAGATGTCGTCGGGTCTGGCCTGAAGTCCGATGTAGCATTGCTCGGAATTGACCACCAGATTTTTGTGGGTGAGCATGGCCGCTTTCTGTTTTCCGGTGGTGCCTGAGGTGTATAAAAATGTAGAGACTGCGTTTTCATCAGTAAAATCTTGAAAACCTTCTGTCGAAACCTTTGAAAGCTGTTCATTGAACGCTTCATCCAAAACGATGAGGGTGACCCCAAGGGCTTTTTCAACCGCTTCTTTGGTCAGTTTGGCTTTCTGCAGGATCACAGGATGTATGATCATGAATTTCGCCTCGGAATCCTTGACGATATAGACGATCTCCTCCATGGTAAGCAGCAGGTTGATGGGAACGATAATTCCGCCGTTTCTGACGGTGCCGAAATAGGAATAGATGAATTCGGGGGAATTAAGACAGCTCAGCACCACTTTATCCCCGACCTGGAGGCCGGCTTTCTTCAGGTAAGCTGAGTAAACGGTAACCATCCGGTCCAGTTGTCCGTAAGTAATGCTGCTTCCCTTATAATTCAATGCGGTTTTTTCAGGGTTAAAACTAGTCTTGTAGATATCTCCAACCATAATTTACTCC
>DATMXY010000173.1:0-3589 GCA_035561275.1 Anaerovoracaceae bacterium
TTAGTATAGTATCTATCATTAAAAAACCAGAGGGGTGACATTTATGGTTAAAAAAAGATTGCGCGGGTTTTATCGTATTTTGCGGATCATTGTCTGCTTTTGCCTGATCATTGTTATCGTTCCAAAGACGTACAGCGAAGCTTATGAAATTTCCCTTGCGGAAAAAGACGCGGCCTACAGGAAGAACACAGACACAGCAGATTTCGGAGACTTTAAAATTGAATCAAACCGAACGGGTTCCGGTGTTGCCGTTATAGCGATTCACGGAGGAAAAATCGAAACCGGCACCACTGAATTGGCTTATGCCCTGGCTTCCCGCAATAATTACAGCTACTATTCCTTTCTGGGTGTAAAGCTTACGGAAAACTACCTTCTGCATATCGAATCCGACTTATTCGATGAGCAAATCGCCCTGGAAACGGTTTCGGGATCTGAAACAACCATATCCATCCACGGCTGTGCGGGCTCCAAAGAATTCACCTATGTGGGGGGACGGGACGTCGAAATGGCAGACAAAGTCAAGGACTCCCTGATAAAGTACGGTTTTACGGTACGGGAAGCTCCTGATGAGCTGGCAGGCCTGTCGCCGGACAATATCGCAAACAAGAATCAAAAGGGCGCGGGAGTGCAGCTGGAGCTGTCCCAGGGCTTAAGGGAACAGCTTCTTATAAGCGGTGTTTTACAAAACTATGTCCTTGCGGTCAGCGAGGCGGTCAACGAGACGACGAATTGAACCGGACGATAGAACTACATGGAAAAGCCATGACTCCCAGGATATAAAGGGTCCAATTCCTCAGATATCCTGCTCGTCATGGCGTTTTCCATGTCACAGTTGACTTATTTAATGGTACACGCGCTTATCATTTTAAGAACTATGCTTTTCCTGTTACGATTCGGCATTTTGAACCAATTCTTCGGGCGTGTCTGCGCCTTTTTTCAGGATTTTGTCTACTTCCTTGTTCAGGCTTGGTTTCATCAGGCTATATTTGCCGAAAAATCCGTTGCCGTTACCTTTTGTGATTTTCTTCAGTTGGTTGGCAATGGCAGGCCAGCTCTTGCTCAATGCGGCGTTGACCGCGCCTGAATAAGCATTCAAAGCGTCGGGATCCGCCGCGAGTTTATCCCTTAACCCTTCGGAAATCGCGATCTGGACGCCGCCGAGCTCGTATCCGTTAAACAGTTGATTCTGGTTCACGATATTGCTGTCCATTACTCCGGCGATTTGGTCGGGAATACTGAGCGTTTCAACATTGTAGCCCTTGGTGGCCAGGTGCAGTTTGATCAGTTCAGCCAGCATCTTGTTCTGCCCGCCGATATAAGTGGTTTCTCCGCCGCCGGCGGCTCCGATAATCGAAACGGTATAGGCCGAATCCTGAACCAGGCTGACGGCTTCCGGCTCGTCAAAATTGATCGCCCTGATGAAAAGACTGCCGTTATCGGCTGCTTTCAGGCCTTCGAATAAGTAAGTGTTGTATTTGCCTTTCCCCTTCAAGGCTTCCACCAATTCAGAAGTGCCTTTTTCAATACCGCCTCCGTGAATCGCTAAAATAGTTGTGCTTTGCCCCCGGTCATCCGCTGTTATGCCGTAACCGGCCGGATCTTCCGCCGCGGCCAGGTCGGCAAAGCTGTGATACCCTGTTGTGAAGGCGAAGGCGCTTGTACCGACAGCCAGTGTAAACATCATAGCTAGCGCTAAAATTTTTGCTAATTTTTTTTTCATATCGTTTTACCCCTTTCTAAACGCTATTGAAACAGATAATCCACAGCAAGGAACAATAGCGCCAATCCGGTTAGCATAAATGTATGCCGGCTGGTATTTCTCTTGCTGATCTTAATGAGATACAGGCATTTTTCTTTCAAGGTTAAAGCCGAAAACCCCGGGAGAGCTTCATGGCTGCTTTTATCCCCTGCGGCTTTCCATGTGCCTATGCCTTGTTTTTTTGGGTTCAGCCCGTATGATGTGTTCATTTCATGCCTCCTTTCTTATATTTGAATATGCAAAAGCATCGCGCACCCATAGGTTAAGCCAATCAGCAATCCGGTGCTCAGGAACGTCGTGGCCAGCCCCTGGCGCTGAATTGTGTTTGCCAATAATCCGGGTACGACAATGCCGACTGCCGCCAGGCCGGAGATGCCGATGTAATAAATCGGCGTTACAGTATGTACCAGAAACTGCAGTATGATCGCGATGGTGATCATGGCCGCAAATTTTCTTTTTCCGTATAGGATCGTAAGCTTGCCCACTCCATAAGTAACGATGATATAGGTCAAGGCGCCGATGAGCAATGTCAGGAATATCGTCTGGGGCTGTTTCATAAGTAAAGTCAGATACCCCGGCACGACCAGGCCGGCAGGCAGGACCCCTGTGATTTCCGTAAACAGCAGGCTCAGAATCACGCCTAAAATAATAACGGTATCAATATTTGTAAGCTGCATTCCTATCACCTCCTTATTCTTGAATGATAAGATCGACCAATTCCTGGCCTCCACCGTGAATATTACCGATGCCGAAGGTTGTCCTGAACAGAAAATAGTCTTTGATCGTTTTATAAACCTCGTGGGGCGACAGCCCTTCCGCATTGATATATTTCCTTGGCAATATTTTTTTTGTATTGACTCCTTCGGTAACAGGAGCGACGGTCATCCCCATGGCAACGAGAATGTCGATCTTCATATTTGGCAGGACTTCCTCGACAAGCTGCAGGGTCCTGTCGACCCTGTCCGGCCTGCAGTTTATTATTATCATGGCATTTTCCGTAGAATAGCCAATGTGTTTAATGTGGTCCCATATCATATTGATTGAATTCGGATCATTCGCGGCGAAGCCATTGACAAAATAGGCCGCCCTTTTACTGTCCAGACGATAGATCATCAAAGCTCCCGGGTCCGGATTGGCCTTGAGCATGCCTCTCAACGCCGTATCCCTGTCAATATTCAGGGCTTTCGCCGCCGCCAGGCCGATTGCGACATTTTCCGGGAAAATGACGTAACGGAATTTTTCCAGATAGCCCTCCGGGATTTCCCTTTCATTGGCAATCAGTACACGGCAGTTTCTTTTTTGAGCTTCTTTTGTAAAGTATTCGTTGTAACTGCCGTTGCCGATGACCAGGGTCCCGTTTCGGGGAATTCCCGACGTAAAGGACTCAGCGATAAAATCCAGGGTCGGGCCGCACAGGTCCATATGGTCTTCCCGCACATTGACTACAACGCCGATATTGGCCTTTACGAGCTTATCCTGGAAAGTTACCTGGTAATCAGGATTTACGGCCATACACTCAGTAACAAAAGCGGATGCTCCAAGCTTTGCCGCCTTTTTAACGACAGCTTTCTGTTCGATGATGTTGGGGCCCAGGCGCCCCCTTTTGATAGGCTCTTCTTCTTCCTTATACCAATAAATGATCCTCGCGCTGGTGCCTGTTGTTTTACCGACAGCTTTTATCCCCGCTTCCTTTAAAATGCCGGTAATCAACCGGGTTGCAGTCGATTTCCCCCTGGTGCCGTTTACATTGATCCTCAATTCCATGCTGTTTAAGTTTCTATAATGTCTTATCTGTTCATAGACTCCTAAGAGAAAAACAAAGACCATGAG
>DATMXY010000174.1:0-5247 GCA_035561275.1 Anaerovoracaceae bacterium
GAATCACATGATAATTCAACGCGCCGATTTTTTTCATCAGAATGCAGTAAACTGCCCAGACCGCAGCGCAGGACAGCGCCAGGATATCCCCGAGAGGGTTTAACTTCAATATAAAATTGCCGTTGAAGCTGATCAGGGCGATGCCGACGATGGAAACTCCGAAACCGATAAAAAAACTCCCGCGGAAGGGTTCCTCCTTCAGCAGCAGAAACGAAAAAATCGCCGTAAGAAACGGAGCTACGGAGATCAGGACTCCGGTATTGGACGCCAGGGTATATAGCAGGCTCGTATTCTGCAGTGTCATATACAGGGTAACGCCGCAAAGGCCGGCGCCGGCAAAGAGCAGTTCCTCTTTAAGATTGCGGTACCGGATACGCGCCGGTTTTACGAGGAAAAGAACCGGATAAGCGCAGAGAAACCGGAAAAACAGAATTTCAGTAGGGGAAAACGCTGTGAGTAATACTTTTATGGAGATATAGGTGGTTCCCCAGATAAAGATCGCTATAAAAGCCAGAACGTGTGCCTTCAGTATCATATGTTGTTCTCCACATAACTTTTATCAAAGTTAACTACCACATAATAGGCTTTGTTCAGCAGTTGGAGCTGCTCTTCCACATGATTTTTTATATGGCTTTGCGTTAACTTGCATTCCGGGGAGATCACAATATCGAAGACGATATTGCTATGAGTATATCCCGCTACCACCCGCAGGTCGTGAAAGCCCACGACTCCGTCAAGTTTCGATAAAATATTGCTTATTTTTTCATTTAACTCCATGGTTAACGGATCGTTGGTTTCCAGAGGGTCCATATGGACTACCAAGTCGAGTTTCAAATCTTTGCTGATCGTCCGCTCGATGTTATCGATCATGTCATGACTCTGGATCAGGTCGCCGTGGGCGTCCACCTCGATGTGGACGGAAGCGAAGATCCGCCCCGGGCCGTAATCGTGGACCACAAGGTCGTGGATCCCGAGAACGCCGTCTTCAGAACAGATCTGGTCTTCGATTTCCCTGACCAGTTCAGGATCCGGCGCCTTTCCGAGAAGCGGGCTTGTCGTCTCCCTAATGAGCTGGAGCCCGGAATAGATGATGAAAATCGCCACGAGACAGCCCATATAGCCGTCCAACTGGAAGCCTGTAAGTTTTCCGATAAAAATGCTGATCAGGATCGCACTGGTTGCGATCACGTCGTTACGGCTGTCCATGCCGGTGGCCTTCAGCGTGCCGGACTGGATTTCCTCACCGGTACGGGCATAGAACAGCATCTGCCATACTTTTACCCCGATGGCGGCAGCCAGGATCAAAACGGCAGGGATACTGAACTGAAGGGGGTCCGGTTGGAGCACTTTGTCCACGGATGATGTGAAAAGCTTGATTCCAAGTGCTATGATTAAGAGGGAAACCACCATGCCTGCAAGGTACTCAAACCTGGCATGCCCGTAAGGATGTTCCATATCTTCCGGCTTTGACGCAAGCCTGAAACCGATCAGCGTAACGGCTGAAGAGGCCATGTCCGTCAGGTTGTTGACGCCGTCGGCAATGATGGCGATGCTGTTTACAGTAAGGCCGATGATGATTTTGAAGGCACTTAAAAACAGGTTGGTGACAATACCCACCAACCCGGCCAGCTGCCCGTAACGCTCCCTTACCTTGGGATCTTTTACATTTTCGTGATCCTTTACAAAGGTTCTGATCAAGAATTTTCTCATAATCCTATCCCCGTTGTCAACGCGACAAGGACATTATAATTCATTTGCTATTCTTTGTAAATCAATCTTCGAATATGTGACTTTTGGTTTCCCAGTGCGCGATAAGAGGGAAGGACGTTATAAAGGGGATCCGCCGCTTCGGCAAAAACAAAAGAATCGCAGTTTCCAGCACGCTCTCCGACGCCGAAGAGGGTGGTATCGATGAAGGAAGCGCCGGATTTCGCGGCTTCCAGCGCAGTTGACTCTGCCATCCCAAGGTCGTTATGGGTGTGGATCCCGATGGGCAGGCTGATGTTTTCCTTAAAATGCAGGACGATCCGGCGGATCGCGGATGGCGTCAAGATCCCGACGGTGTCGGCAAGGCGGATGGCGGAGACGCCCAGGCCGGAAAGGTCCGCAGCCAGGCCGGTCATAAAGGAGAGGTCCGCTCTTGAAGCGTCCTGAAATCCCACCGTTACCTCATAGCCCTTATCTTTTGCAAGAAATACGCAAGCCTTCAGCATATTCTCCACCCAGGCATGGTTTTGCCGAAGCACGGAAAAGATCAGGTTATCCGATACCGGCGCGCTGATGTGGATCACATCAGGGCGGCAGTCAAAGGAATGAGCGATATCCCCGGGGCTCATCCTGTTCCATACGGCAATTTTCGCCTTTTTGCGCAGGTCCATGATCCGGCAGATCGTCTCTTTCTCAAAGCTGCCCATCGCGGGGATGCCGGCCTCGATCACGCAAAACCCCAGACCGTCAAGGAGGACGGCGATTTCCGTTTTTGCCGTGTGGTCGAAGACAAGGCCGGGGCTTTGCTCCCCGTCCCGCAGCGTGGTATCCGTTAAATACAAGGGTGGTTTTGAGTCCATTGGCATTTCCTGTTTTATGTTGTGCAGTTCCTGTTTCATGTACAGGTCCCGACTCCGCTCAGGCGGCGTATCAGCGAACAGAATTCCGTGTCGCTGATGCTTCTGCTTTCTTCCATGCTTTTTTGCCTGATAAGACGCAGGATCCTGTCCAGGTCGGCAGTATTTATATTAAGGTTCAGTTCCTTCAATTTCATGAGCAGCGCTTTTTTTCCGGAAGATTTCCCCAGTACGAATCTTCTTTCAGCGCCGACTTTTTCCGGGGAAAAGGGCTCATAATTCAGGCTATTTTTTATGATGCCGTCTATGTGGATCCCTGATTCCACTTCGAAAATTTTTTCTCCGACGACAGGCTTTTTGTCCGGGATCGCCCTGCCGCTGATCTGCTGCCAGAGGGCGCCGAGGGGTTTCAGCCGCACGGGATCGATGTTGGAAAGGGGATACCCGTTCACCTGCAAGGCCAGCAGAGCTTCTTCAAGGGGAGCGTGGCCTCCCGTTCCCATAAAAGCGCAGACGATCCTGTCGCCTCCCGACAGGACCCATTCAATCATAAGCGCCGTGGCGGCATACCCGGCATTTTTGGTGGAAAAAGAGACGGGCAGGGAAGCGTTCTCCAGGATTTCCGGAAAAATGCGCAGGTAGTCGGAAAGCAGAAGGCTTTCCGCTCCGATGATCCTCAGTTCGTCGTAACAGAGATAAAGACCGGGAATTTTTCCGCGGTTGGCGGAGAGGGTATTGGCCGTGATTTCGGCGATGATATCCCCGTCGCGGGAAAGGGAAAAATCATTCCTGATAATTACGCGGGAAGGGTCGAAACAGCTGCCCAGATGCGGCAGGACAGCGGGCGAAACCTCCGCGTAGTCGACCCCGAGAGCCAGAAGGGCCTCATAATATTTCCTGATCGTACCTTCCGGCGCAATGGCAGGATTGATCGCGCTTAAGGACGCGTCCGTAACAGTAAGCATAAGCATCTCCTCCGTAAGCATAAATATCTCTTCCGTACGGGTTCATATGAGTAGATCGGAGACTTTGTTCCCATTTTCAAAATGTTCCTCGACGATGCGTTCCACATCGTCCGGGGTGACATTGCCGTACCAGGTTCCTTCGGGATAGACCAGCACCACGGGGCCCTTTGCGCAGATGCCGAAGCATCCTGTGCTGGTGACCATCACATCGTTCGATAACTCCCGGTCGTCAATTTCTTCCATAAATTTTCGAATCAGGGATACGGCTCCTTTTTGATGGCAGAATCCCTTTGAACCTTCCGGTCTCGCGCTTGCGCATACGAATACATGGTATTTCGGCGTAATCATGATATGGCCTCCTTTTTGTTTTCCTTTTCGTTTAATACGGTGGCTGCCGCCTCTGCTACCGCTTCCTCGATCTTTCCGTAGTAAGACAGGAAGCGGATGCCCTTTTCCGCGAGCCTCTTTTTTGGCGCTTCGCCGGCACGCATTGCGATCACGCAGCCGCAGTCCCCGATGGTTCCGAATATCTTTTCCATTTTATCTTCTTTACTGAGCATTCCGCTGCCGGTTCCGTCGCCCGTCCCGCCGCAGTCTTCGGGGCCGCCGCAGTATTTCGGCACGCCCCTGCGCTCCTTGAACTTTACGGCGCCCGCCCGGTATTCGTAAATATAGAAATCTGAGACATGCCCGAAATGCTGGTCTACCAGCATCCCGCCCTTGGAAGCGACGGCAAAAAGCAAGGTTTTTTCGTGCCTCTCAGGCATTTTTTTATACTCGCCCCCTGAATTTTCTTCGAAGCGGGCGGATTCATCGTTGCCCAGCGTGCCGACGGCGTCCGCCCGGCACTGTCTGCAGTGGTACATCTGATCCAGGAGCGTTCCGCATTTCTGCCGCATCTCCATGATCTCCACGTTACTGGTCAGCGGCATGTTTTCAAAAGCGCTGCCTTTCACAGGGATCATCTGCATGATGTTGGTGATGGAGCATCCCTGCTCTTTGACTTTCTTGACGACCTCCGGAATATGTCCGTCGTTGATCCCTTTCAGCATCACGATATTTACCTTGCACACGATACCCCGGTCCTGCAGCATTTTGATTCCGGTAAGCTGGTTTGCCAGCAGGATGGCCGCTCCGGTTTCCCCGGTATAAGTCATACCCATATGATCGACTCTCTGATAGATTTTGGCGCCGATTTTCGGATCCACCGCGTTGACGGTAACGGTGACATGGGACACGCCAAGCCCGGAGAGGTCGTCGGCGAACTGGGGAAGCAGCAGTCCGTTGGTAGACAGGCAGAAGGTCACGTCCGGGTCCTCCGCCCGGATCAGGCGTAAGGTCTTCTTTGTATGTTCAAATTCCGCCAGGGCATCCCCCGGTCCGGCGATGCCGACTACCTTTAAATTGGACAGTTCGGCTTTCACACGGAAATACTTTTCAAGTGCTTCTTCCGGCGTCAGGAGCTTCGTCGTGATTCCCGGACGGCTTTCATTGGGACAGTCAAACTTCCTGAGGCAGTAATTGCACTGGATATTGCACTTCTTTGCCACCGGAAGATGGATCCTGGCGTAATTTCCGGCGCATCCGCTGAAGCAGGGGTGAGTCTTTGTTTTTTCCGCGATGAGAGCTGCGGCCGTGTCAACGGTTTTTTCTGAAAAGGCTGGGGCTTTTTCTTCCGGGTCGGCCGCCTTATCGCCGGTATAATATTTATCATATAG
>DATMXY010000175.1:0-2461 GCA_035561275.1 Anaerovoracaceae bacterium
GTTATCTTACAAAACATATGCCGGGGCATATCGTCGGCTCAAAAGGGGTGTTTTGAACAAATTAGATCAAGATTGCGCAAAATTAAAAATAGGATTGCGCAGGAAATTTTTCGAAAGGCGCGAAACGGCGAGTAAGTATGAAGCGCACGTACCCAGATGTACGTAAGCAAATACGAACGAGCCTGTGCCAAAGCCTTTCGGAAAATTAACAAGCAAGGAAAGGAAGAAGAAAACATGTCAGTAAGAGAGAAAGAAAAAGAAAAGGACCGAGAGATCACTTTTGAGGTGGAGGAACATATCGGGATCATCGGTACCTCGCCCACCGGCTGGAAAAAAGAGATCAATATGGTTGCATGGAACGGGAATCCGGCCAAGTTTGATATCCGGGAGTGGGATGAGGACCACAGCCACATGAGTCGGGGGATTACCATGAACAAGGACGAGGTGAAAGCTCTGACCGGGATCCTGAGCGAGCTGCAATTGCAGTAAAGCAAGGTAGCTGTCCGGCGCGATACAGCGGATTAAATCTGTCAATTAAAAAAGCACCGTGGCGTGTGTGTTCTCGTCAGAAACTGTCCGAGCTGGAGTGAGCGGGTTTCCAAGAGAATACACCTGCCAGGTGCTCAATCATTTTATTGAATTATTTCAGCAGCCCGATCGCCTTTTCCGGATCGCTGACCTTCATGATCAGCCGGGCCGTTCCGCCGTTTGAATATCCGTACATGTAGGACAGATTGATCCCCGCTCCGGACAGGAGCTGAAGGTTTTTATGCAGCGCGCCGGGCACATCGGGAGTTTCGACACAGATGACGTCGGATATTTTCACATTGAATTCCTCTTCCTTGAGAACCGCCGCCGCATTTTCGATATCGTCAACGATCATTCTGAGTACGCCGTACTCCGCGGTTTCAGCAATGCTCAAAGCGGAAATATTGATGTTATGCTTATAAAGAATATCGGTCACTTCTTGCAGCCTTCCCAACTCGTTCTGGAGAAATACTGATAACTGTTTGATTACCATGCAGGACACCTCCCCTTCAAACTATAGGCGTCGTATCTTTTAACGCCGTCGCTCTAATTTGATTTTGCTCTTAAAGCTTGCGCTTGTCAATGACCCTTTGCGCTTTTCCTTCGCTGCGCTTGATTGTTTTATGTTCCACCAGGCTTAAGATAACGCCGATGCCCAGTACGCTTTCCACTTTATGCTTGATCTTGTTGCGGATATTATTTAACTGCGCGATTTCATCCGAAAAATATTTATCATCCACCTCTACTTGGATTTCCAGGGTATCCAGAGCACCCTGCCTGTCGATGATGAGCATGTAATGGGGCTTCGCTTCCGGGATCTCAAGCAGCACGCTTTCCACCTGGGACGGGAAGACGTTGACGCCCCGGATGATCAGCATGTCGTCGGAACGCCCGGTGATCTTTGCCATCCGTACATTGGTCCTGCCGCAGGGGCATGGGTTGTAATCCAGACTGGAGAGGTCGCGGGTCCGGTAACGGAGCAGCGGCATTGCTTCTTTCGTAACCGTTGTGAATACGAGCTCTCCGGTAACGCCTGGCGCAAGGGGCTGCAATGTATTCGGATCGATGATTTCGGGAACGAAATGGTCCTCCGAGATATGAAGGCCGTTCTGGTACTCGCAGGTATTGGAAACTCCCGGTCCGATGATCTCGCTTAAACCATATATGTCGTAAGCTTTGATTTTTAATCCTTCTTCGATCTTTGCACGCATTTCCGGGGTCCAGGGCTCCGCGCCGAATACGCCGATCCTCAGGGGCAGATCCGCCGGATCGATTCCCGCTTCCGCGACCGCTTCGGACAGGAAAAGAGCATAGGACGGCGTGCAGGCCAGGATTGTACTGCCGAAATCCTGCAAAAGAGTGATCTGCCTGGACGTATTTCCGCCTGAGATTGGTACGACCGCAGCCCCGAGCTTTTCCGCACCGTAATGGAGACCCAGTCCGCCGGTGAACAAACCGTATCCGTAGGCGACTTGCACGATATCATCTTTTGTAGCTTCGGCGCAGCAGAGGCAGCGGGCGACGACTTCCGACCAGATGTCGATGTCTTTTCTGCTGTATGCGACGACGGTGGCTTTTCCCGTGGTGCCGGAGGATGCATGGACCCGGACCACTTCACTTTTCGGAACGGCAAAGAGCCCGAAGGGGTAATTGTCCCGCAGGTCCTGCTTAGTTGTAAACGGCAGCTTCACCAGATCCTCTATTGTATTGATGTCGCCGGGCTCCAGGCCCAATTCCTGCATTTTTTTACGATAAAATTCCACATTGTGGTAAACGCGGACGACCATGTCCTTCAGCCGTCTTCCCTGGAGATCGTGCATCTGATCCCGGCTCATGCATTCCATCGGTTCGTTCCAAATCATTTCTTTTCACTCCTCTTTATTTTGTTTCCTTTTATGCGATGTAACCAAATTATTATTTCAGCATATAGTAT
>DATMXY010000176.1:0-6039 GCA_035561275.1 Anaerovoracaceae bacterium
TAAGAAAGAAGTTTACGATTTTTTAGATCTGGCGGATTGGTAGCAGAAGGAGTGAGTTTTTCCAATCATTATAACGCGTTGTACCCGCCACCTGAGAGGTGTGGGACATTTTTCGCCTCGTTATATAGAACCATGTAGATACATCTGCCTGTATAATGCTTTGCCGGTTTCCGTTTTAAAGATCTTTTTATAAGCCGCATCGCAGGCTTCTTTACTTTCATTTCCTTCATACAGGTTTACAAGAAAGTCCGCCTCGACAAGTATCTGATAATCGAGACCATCGATGTTTTTATAAGTATGATGATGCGCCACCAGCCAGCAAACCCGGTCAACCAGACTTTGGCGGAAACCAAGTTTTAAAAGCATTCCTTCAGCGACCGCCGGGCCTTCCATTTCCTGAAGTTTACCGTCGCCCTTCCCGTACTTTTCCATCGCAGGCTTTATGCCGATATCGTGGACGATTGCCGCCGCTTCCAAAACCTCCATTTCATCAGGGGAAAGACCTTCCCTGTTTCCTATCAATTTTGAAAAGCCGTGAACTTTAAAAAAATGTTGGATCCTGCGCGGATCGCCTGAATAGTATTGAACCATTTCCATGAATAAATCATCGAGCACTCTGTGGATACCTCCTATCATTTATTGATTAAATTGTATCATATCAGGTCTTCGGAAAATATATTGAATATCAATCTCTTTGAAGAAGATTTAAAGGAGAATTTGTTATGATAGCGAAAAGCGATTTTGATCCCCAATGCATTACATACAGCCAGATGAATTTAATCTTCAACTCGCAAATGTATTACGTCCGTCTTACGATCTGGATCAGGGTCTATATCCTCAGCAGATTCCTTGGGATTGGAACTGCCGATGAACTGTTCGGCCGGCTTTATACGGAAGCCCTGGACCAGGCCGATATGCTGAAAGTCAATTTCGGCCGTGAAAATGCCGCTCTGTACTCCCAAATGTTAGGCCGGTTTGTGATCATACTGCGGGATTACATTTCCGCTCAATTGGAAGGCGACACGGAAGCCATGGCTCAAAATAACGAGCTGCTACAGCAGAATATCAGTGAACGGGCGGCTTTTCTCACGTCCCTGAATCCCTACTGGAATGAATCGGAATACGGGCCATTGTTGACGACTTATAAGGAATATATACTCGAGATCGTTGATTTTTATGCGGATCAGGACTATGACCGCGACTTCGTAGTTTATGATCGCCTTAGAAAACAAATTGAGCTGATTGGTTATATCTTTGCGGAAGGCCTCTACAATTATATTACGTCCGGCACGGGTCCGGGAACACTTCCGCCGCAAGGCGAACCTTGTATTACATATGAACAGTTGTCTGCCATCTTCGTGATCCGGATGTTTTGGATTGAACTCAATACGTGGATAAGGAATTACATGCTCAGCCGATATGTGGGATTGGGTTTATCCGACCAGATTCTGGACCGTTTAAAAGGGGTCCCGGTTGAATTCGTCGGCTTTTTGAGGCTGATCTTCAGCGAGGCGGCCGGGGATGAATATGTTCAGCTGTTTGAAAATTACATCGATCTTATCGATCAGTTTATCACCGCACAGATGGAAAACAATGCGACACGAATCAATGAAATAACCCAACAACTTTTTCAAAACGCAGACGCAAGGGCCGCCCTGTTCGTTTCCCTGAACCCATACCTGAATGAAGGGCAGTGGCGGAATATGATGCGAAATAACGTCCGCACCACGATCAATGAGTCCACCACCTTTTTAACTGGTAATTATGCAAGAAACATCGAAATTTTCAGCTCCCTCCTCGACCAGGCTGAAAACATGGGCAATGCCTTCACAGACGGCTTACTTCGATACCGCGAATCCCGTACACAGGCC
The DNA here is from genome assembly GCA_035561275.1 of Anaerovoracaceae bacterium. Taxonomy (GTDB): domain Bacteria; phylum Bacillota; class Clostridia; order Peptostreptococcales; family Anaerovoracaceae; genus Anoxybacterium. Next base: position 1,872 of record DATMXY010000176.1, read on the forward strand.
TTGCTCGGCTTTTCCGGCGTACCGCAATTTACGCCGTTATGATGATCGGTTCTTTTTCCGTAACAATGACCGTGTGTTCAAATTGAGCGACCCTGCTTCGGTCGGACGTCCGCAGCGTCCATCCGTTTTTGTCTTCAATGACAAATTCCGCCTTTTGCGACAGGAAAGTTTCTATCGCCAGCACTAGTCCGATATTCAGGATCCGGCGATCCCATTTGTTATAATAATTCAGGACGTGGGACGGTTCTTCATGCAGTTTTCTGCCGATCCCGTGACCGGTCAGATTCCTGATTACGGTATATCCGTTTTCCTTCGCTTCCTGATGGATGGCTCTTCCGATCTGATTAATGGCGGCGCCCGCCCTGGCATTGTCAATCCCCTTCGCCAACGCCGATCTCGAACAGTCGCAGAGCCTTTTTCCGATTCGATTGTTTTCACTCACGGAGACGGTCGCCCCCGTATCGGCAAAATAGCCGTCCAGCTCTGCCGAAACGTCGATATTGACGATATCCCCCGCTTCCAGAACCCTGGACCCGGGGATCCCGTGAGCCGCCTCGTCGTTGACGCTGATGCAGGTATATCCCGGGAAATTATATTCCGCTTTCGGCGCTGACTTCGCTCCATAACTCAAAAGCACCAATTCCCCTGTCCGGTCCAGTTCTTTCGTCGTAATTCCGACCCTTACCGCCTTTATCATCTCTTCCCGCGCAAGGGAAACAATTTGCCCGATCTTTTCCAGTGATTTCAAATCTTTATCTGAGCCGATTGTCAATGGGATCCTCCCCTTCCTTATAAAAATACATGTTATCGCTAAAAACGTTCACAGGCCCTGCTCAGCTTTTCCAGCGTGCTGCAGTCCAGCATGCCGCAGTACTGTTTCAGGCCGTCGATCCCTGCTATGGAAGGCCAATCCGCCTCCTGGATGGGATTGAGCCAGTAGATCTTTTTCACCTTGTCTCCGAGCTGTTTCAAGCCTTCTGCGGCATTGGCCGCATTCAGCGTCTTTGCGTCGCTGACGATGATCACCACAGTGGACGAATTCAGGATTACGAAACGGTCTGTCAGCAGATGCCGGATGGCGCGGCTGATATCGGTTCCTTTTTTCCATACTTCGCTTTTGGTGATCTCATGCTCGATATCCGTGGAGGTTGTAAACTTTCGGATATTGAGATGTTCAATATCCTGGGAAAAGATATAATGATCAGCGGAGGAAACCTCAAAATGGAGGCATGAGATAAACTTCAGCACAAAGCCCGAAAACCGGTACATGGAGGCGGAAACGTCACAAAGGGTAAGGATCCGCTGCTTCTGCCCGTGTTTTTTCTTGTACTTCAGCTTGAACAGGGTTCCCCCCGAGGCGGTATTGGCGCTTATGGTCCTTTTAAAGTCGAGCCCCGCCTTCTTTGCGGTGCGCTGCCTGCTCTGGGTGCTCTTTCTCAGCCTGTCGGCCATGGTCCGGATCAGCTGGATGACAGCGGGCATATCCTTATCCTCAATGGTGCTTAAGTTCTGATACAGCAGGCTGTTTTCTTCCCGGACGGCTTCCGTCACATCCTCGGCGATGATCCCCGCTTCCGAAAGCGGGCTGTTGAAAGCGCCGCAGGAATGGCCGTGGGGTTTTTGATATTTATTCTTCAGGTGGTTCAACTTTCCTTTTACCACGTTCTCCGTGATGGGTTTGAAATGGGGTTTCATATTTTTGCCCCCGGAACTTCTTTCAAGAAAATCCAGGATGCTTTTCCGCTCCTCCACGGTGATTTCCGAATAGACCTCCTTCAACTCGTCGCTGATGTTGAGCTGCTGCCCCTGATACTGCAGCTCTGACGCTCGTTCCAGGATCTCCTGCTTCTTATGCTCCCTTACCTTCACCTTATGGCTGATATATGCGTTTCTTTCCTCCGGGTCTATAAAGAAACGGTCAAATGACTCGGAGAAAAGCGTCCGTTCCGCTTCGCTCTTGGCCAGGCAGGCAGACAGCGCCGCCTTGACCTGGAACCGGTCCAGGACGTCGATGCATGACAATGCATCGACGGCGTCCATGGTCTCAGACAAGCTTACCCGGACGCCGGCGGCGCGCAGGACATGGATGAATTTAACCAAGTTGTTCAGCAATGAATTTTCCAAATCCGCCGTCCTCCGAAAATTCAAGGATATCCTCCTGATTCTTCAACACGAATCCGATGGTTTTCATGGCGCTTTCCTCGTCCAGCCGCTTTTTATCCAGGGCCAACAGCGCCAAGACCCAATCCAGAGTCTCCGCGATGGAAGGCTTCTTGAAGATCTTCTCGTTTTTCCTTAAATATGCCGCCGCTGCCGCGATATCGGAGGCCAGCTTTGCCGGGACGCCTGCAACCTTGGCGTTGATTATGGCGATTTCCTTCTCCGCTGTCGGATAGTCGATAAACAAATAGGCGCACCTTCTCCGCAGCGCGTCGGAAAGCTGACGGGTATTGTTGCTCGTCAGTACGATGATCGGCTTGTTTTTTGCCCGGATCGTCCCCAGTTCCGGGATCGACACCTGGAAGTCCGACAGCAGTTCCAGCAGGAACGCTTCAAACTCTTCGTCAGACTTGTCGATCTCGTCGATGAGCAGCACCTCCGTGACGTCGCTGTTGATGGCTTTCAGCAGAGGACGTTCCAGCAGGAAATCCCTGCCGAACAGGCTCTCCAGCTTCTGTTCGGCTCTGCATTCCGCCGCGTTCTGCTGCATGTCAAGCTGGATGCTCAGGAGCTGCTTCTGGTAATTCCATTCATATAAAGCTTTCGCCTCATCCAGTCCCGCATAGCACTGCAACCTTGTAAGCGCAACGCCGTAAGCCGCCGCAAGGACCTTCGCCACCTCGGTTTTTCCCACGCCGGCCGCGCCTTCGATGAGCAGCGGTTTCCCCAGCCTGATCGACACAAAAATGGTAGTCAGCAAATTTTCATCAAACACATAATGCTCCGCTTCAAGCGCCCTGCGCAGTGTACTCAGATCCATTTCCTTCTCCTTTACGTGGAATGAAATAAACAAACAAATAACTGCACCGCGCCGCGGGTGTTCTCAAGGGAATCCAGGAGAACGCCCCTGGCAGGTGCAGTATTATTATAGTTTATTTTATGTTATTCCGCAATTTCTTCCAGAACGATCCGATGGTCGACCAGTGCCAATTCCTTGATCCTCGCGTTGACGGTCTTTTTCTGGCCCAGGATATCTTCCAAATACACCGTATTCTTATCCGGCACAATTTTGTCCACCAACTCAAAGAAAAGGCTTTCCTTCCCGTTCTTGTCAATCAGGTATACTGTTGATTCGCACATGTTTCTCACCTCCCGTCCTACCTCAATGTGTTTAAGCGAGACTCACCCGAAAGGCGCCTCATTAATATTTTTTGGATTTGAACAGCTCCGCATAGGAATCGCAGTAGATCTCCTTGTTCAGCAGCATCCTTGCCGCCGCGGCGGTATCCATCAACTCGTCGTCGTTGGCGTCCACGATGGCAGCGTCCAGGCCGCATGCCATGAGCATGGCGAGCATGGTCCTGTTGATAAGCTTTCTGTTGGTGCATTTCTGCGATACGTTGGAAAGGCCGACCACGGTCTTTGCGGGGGGATCCGACAGGAATTTGATCTGCCTGATGGTTTCCATGGCTTCAACCGGGTGGTCTTGGGCGACGTTGACCGGCAGAATCAGCGGATCTATGTAGAGATCTTCAAAAGGAAGTCCGAATTCGTCGCAGGCCGCCACCATTTCCATCGCCAGAGCGACGCGGGCGTCCGCGTTTTTCGGAATGCCGGAGGTCTCGCTCATTGCCAGTCCGATAATTTTAGCATTGTAATGCTTTGCCATGGGGAAGACGCGTTCGATCTTGTACCTGTCCGCATGGCAGGAATTGATCAGAGCCGGCCTCTTGCAGAGCTTAAGACCTTCCTCGATAAGATCGTAGTTTGTCGAGTCCAGGCAGAGGGGAGTGTCGACCACTTCCTGGATGGAATTGATCAGCCATCTCAGGGCGGCAAACTGGTCAGCCGCGCTGGCGCCGGTATTGACGTCAAGCCAGGTCGCGCCGTTGTCCGTCTGCTTGATGGCCCAGTCCTGGATGACCTGCTTATCCTGGTTGATGATGGCTTCCTTGATGTCCTTAAACATCCCGTTTATTCTTTCGCCTATGATTTCCATAATCATCTC
>DATMXY010000177.1:0-14177 GCA_035561275.1 Anaerovoracaceae bacterium
GGTATAATAATATGCGCACATCGTGCGATGATAGACCAATGGAAACCCATTGGTCTTATCGGTGCATAGCATCGGTCAAACCGTGCTGCACTTTGTCAACCGATGCTATAACATTAGGAGGATAAAATTAATGATTTCAACTTTGATCTCAAAAGAGAAAAATCAGGCTAAATTCACGATGGAATTTACTGCCGGGGAATTCGAAACGGCGGTTAACGGAGCATATCACGCGTCAAAGGGAAAATTTGCAGTAGATGGTTTCAGAAAAGGAAAAGCTCCGAGAAAGCTGATCGAAACCCGTTATGGAGAAGACGTATTTTTTGAGGATGCGATTAATAATATGTTTTCGAAAGGATATCCGGAAGCGCTTGAAACGCTTGACCTTTATGCCGTTGACAGGCCTTCCGCGGATTTTGATAAAATAGAAAAAGGAAACGGACTTAAAATTACCATTACCGTTACCGTCAAACCGGAATTTACGGTAAAGGATTATAAGGGAGTAAAGGTCGCTAAAGTTGAGCACAATATAACCGATGAAGATGTTGACAAGGAACTGGAAGCATTGCGGAAGAGAAACTCCAGACTGGTGCTTGTCGACCGCCCCGCGCAGAACGGCGATACCGTTCTCCTTGACTATGCCGGGTTTGCGGGAGACGAACAGTTTGAGGGAGGCACTGCGGAAAGACAGCCTCTGGTTCTCGGCAGCAACTCCTTTATCCCCGGATTTGAGGAACAGCTGGTGGGCGCGGTAGCAGGCGAAGATAGGGACGTTAAGGTTACGTTCCCGGAAGAGTACCATTCCGCCGATCTTGCAGGCAAGGAAGCAGTGTTCAAGTGCAAGGTCCACGAGATCAAGGAAATGGAAATGCCCGAGCTGAACGATGAATTCGCAAAGGACGTCAGCGAATTTGACACGCTGGAGGAACTGAAAAAAGATTCCAGGGAAAAACTTGAAAAAGCGGCTGAGTCACGGGCGGAATACGAGGCCAAGAACGCCGTTCTGGAAAAGGTTTATGAAGCGAACGAAGTCGAAATCCCCGACGTCATGGTAGAGGACCAGATCGACGAAATGACGCAGGAATTTGACCAGCAGCTGCGGTATCAGGGCCTGGACCTGCAGAAGTACTTTGAATACGTGCAGAAGGATCCGAAGGAATTCAGAAATGAACTCCGCCAGGACGCTTACAAAAAAGTGAGGACCAGACTGGTCGTGGAGGCGGTGGCCGACGCGGAAAAGCTGGAAGCCTCCGACGAGGATATCGAAGCGGAACTGAAAGCGATGGCCGACCAGTACAGGATGGAGACCGATAAGCTGAAGGGGATGCTTAAGCCTGAAAATTACGCTATGATCGGGCAAGACATAAAAATGCGGAAAGCCGTTGATTTTATGTTTGAAAATGCGATAGTTGAGTAATATATAAATAAGACATATGCAGCCGGGCCGCTAGGGAACGGCTTAAGGGGGGAAACTCAGATGCCACTTATTCCAATGGTAGTTGAACAGACAAACAGGGGCGAACGGGCCTATGATATCTATTCAAGGTTGTTAAAGGACAGGATCATATTTTTAGGAGAAGCAGTCGATGAACATACGGCGAGCCTCATAGTCGCACAGTTATTATTTCTGGAATCTGAGGATTCTGAGAAGGATATCAGTTTTTATATCAACAGCCCGGGCGGTTCCGTGACCGCCGGGATGGCGATTTATGACACGATACAGTACATCAAGCCCGATGTGTCGACCATCTGTATCGGTATGGCGGCAAGCATGGGGGCGTTCCTGCTTTCCTCCGGAGCGAAGGGGAAGAGATATGCGCTTCCCAATGCCGAGATCATGATCCACCAGCCTCTGGGCGGCGTCCAGGGTCAGGCCGAGGATATCAAGATCCACGCGGAATGGATCTTGAAAACAAGAGACAAACTGAACAAAATCCTAAGTGAAAATACTGGTCAGGACCTCGCGCGAATATCAAAGGATACAGACCGAGATAATTTTATGAGTGCCCAGGAAGCAGTAGAATACGGGATTATCGATAAGGTAATGAAATCAAGAGAGTAAGGGGGATTGGCTTATGAGTAAATATGATGCTACAAAACAGTTGAAATGCTCCTTCTGCGGGAAACCGCAGGATCAGGTCAGGCGGCTTGTGGCAGGGCCAAACGTCTATATTTGCGACGAGTGTATCGAGCTTTGCCAGGACATCATCAAGGAAGAATTCTCCAACGCCATCGATGACGTCGACCGCAGGGCGGATAAATTTGAACTGCCGAAGCCCAAAGAGATCGCCAACATCCTTTCCGATTATGTGATCGATCAGGATGACGCGAAAAAATCGCTGGCAGTTGCGGTATATAACCATTATAAAAGGGTAAACAGCATGGGCAAGCTGGATAACGACGGCATCGAGATCCAGAAGAGCAACATCGTCATGATCGGGCCGACGGGTTCCGGTAAAACCCTGCTGGCGCAGACTCTGGCGAAAATCCTGGATGTTCCCTTTGCCATCGCCGACGCCACCGCCCTGACGGAGGCCGGATATGTGGGCGAGGATGTGGAGAACATTCTTCTGAAGCTGATCCAGGCCGCGGATTACGACGTGGAAAAGGCGCAGAAGGGGATCATCTACGTGGATGAAATCGATAAGATCGCAAGGAAGTCCGAAAATCCGTCCATCACCCGGGACGTCAGCGGCGAGGGAGTCCAGCAGGCTCTGCTGAAGATCCTCGAAGGAACCGTCGCCAGCGTACCGCCTCAGGGCGGAAGAAAGCACCCGCATCAGGACTTTATCCAGTTCGACACGACCAACGTGCTGTTCATTTGCGGGGGCGCCTTTGACGGACTGGATAAGATTATCCAGAGAAGGATCGGGGAAAAGACCATCGGTTTCAACGCGGATATCAAGACCACCAGGGTGGAGGCGTCCGAGATCCTGAAAAAGGTTCAGCCGGAAGACCTGCTGAAATACGGACTGATCCCGGAATTCATCGGCAGACTGCCCGTAATGGTAACGCTGGATGAACTGAGCAAGGACGCGCTGGTTCGGATCATCAAGGAGCCGAAGAACGCCATCCTTAAGCAGTACAAGAAGCTGTTCCAGATGGACGGCGTGGAGCTTGAGATCGAAGACGACGCCATCAACCGTGTGGCGGAAAAGGCAATTGAGAGGAAAACCGGCGCAAGGGGGCTCCGAAGCATATTGGAGCATGTTATGACAGATATTATGTTTGAACTCCCGTCCAGAGAAGACATAACAAAATGCATCATAACAAAAGGAACCATTGATTATAACACAGGGCCGGCTTTAGTACTTGTGGAGTCGAAACGAAACAAGAAGAGCGAGGAATCTGCATCGTAGTACAGGCGGCGAACAGCCGCCTGCTTTTTTAACCGGCCGCTTTTTTAACCAAATCCGGCAGATTCCATAAAATATAGAGACACATCAAAAGGGATAAAACAGGGAATTGCAGATTGCAGTAGAAATCTATAACGTGAAGATTTGCCTTTTTGCCCCAAGCTTGCTTGGCTAGGCAAAACGGACAGCAGCACAAGCGAAGCTTGGGCTGGAGTTCCGGAACGGAACGTTGTGATTTCTTTGCATAAGTTCGCCGACAATTTACTTCGAACGGAAAAATTTTAATCCGGCTGAAGCCGGGAAATTTCCGTATGGCGCCTACCGGACATTTGCTCCGCAAATGTGGTTAGGTGCGGAAAATTGGGCGAGCTAGTACAGGAGGGTAATATGACTGAGGAAAAAGTAAGAAAATCCGGAAGGAAAACAAGTAAGAATATTGAAAACGACGAAAGTAAAGAAGAATTTATAACGGAAAAACTTGATAAGGAGATCGAGGAAGAATTATCGGACGTTAAGGATAACTCCGTCAAATCCATGCCGATGATTCCGCTCCGAGGGCTTTCCATTTTTCCCTATATGGTTCTTCATTTCGATATAGGCAGGGAGAAGTCCATCAGCGCGCTGGAAAAAGCCATGATGATGAACCAGCTGGTGTTCCTTTCCGCCCAGAAGGATGCGGAAACCGACCTGCCGACCCATGATGATTTTTATAAGATCGGGACCATAGCCAAGATCAAGCAGATGCTTAAGCTGCCGGGAGACGCCATCCGGGTGCTGGTGGAAGGTATCAGCAGGGGCGAGATCCAGGAGGTCATCTTTGAAGTCCCATATTTTAAGTGCTCCGTAAAGAAGATCCAGGAAAGGGAGTTTGACGAGCTGCCCTCCAGGGTGGTGGCTCTGATGCGCTCCACGCTGGGGAATTTTGAGAACTACCTCGACCTGAACCCGAAGGTGTCCCAGGACATTTTCCCGTCTGTGGCGTCGGTGGAACAGCCGGGGAGGCTGGCCGACGTGATCACGTCCCATCTCGACATCAAGACAGAGGAGAAGCAGAAGATCCTGGAAGCCTTCGACCCCGAGGACAGACTGGAGATCCTCAACGAAATCCTGAATAAGGAAATTGAGATCCTGACCATCGAACAGGATATTAATATTAAAGTGAGAAGCCAGATCAACAAGACCCAGCGCGAATATTACCTGAAAGAGCAGATGCGCGCCATTCAGGAGGAACTGGGGCAGGATGAAGCCGTGGAGGATGAGATCGAGACCTGGATGAACCAGCTGAAAAAGCTCAAGCTGGCTCCCAAAATCAACGAAAAGGTAGAAAAGGAAATCAAACGGTTGTCAAAGATACAGCCGTCCTCCGCGGAAGGCGGCGTGATCCGGACCTATGTGGAATGGATCCTCTCTCTGCCGTGGAACAAAACCTCCAAGAGCGCCCTCGACATCAAAAATGCCGAGAAGATCCTGAACGAGGACCATTACGGCTTGGAAAAGGTAAAGGAAAGGATCCTGGAATACCTTGCGGTCATGAAGCTTTCCAAGAGCATGAAGGGGCCGATCCTGTGCCTGGTGGGGCCGCCGGGAGTCGGCAAGACCTCCGTGGCCAGATCCATCGCCAGGGCCGTGAACCGCGAATTCGTCAGGATGTCCCTGGGCGGAGTGCGGGACGAAGCCGAGATCAGGGGCCACAGAAGGACCTATATCGGCGCCATTCCCGGCAGGATCATATCCGCCATCAAGGAAGCCGGAACCAACAACCCGGTATTCCTGTTCGACGAGGTCGACAAGATCGGCGCAGACTTCAGAGGGGACCCGGCGTCCGCGCTGCTGGAGGTCCTTGATCCCGAACAGAACAAGGAATTCACGGATCACTACCTTGAGATCCCCTTCGATCTTTCCAAGGTCCTGTTCATCACCACCGCGAATACGACAGAGACGATCCCGAGGCCGCTGCTTGACAGGATGGAAGTGATCCAGGTCCCGGGCTACACGGAAGAAGAAAAGGTCAAGATCGCCGAAAAGTATCTGGTCCCGAAAAAAGTCAAAGAACACGGCCTGAAAGAGGAAAATATCACGATCTCCGAGAGCACCATCCGGGGCATCATCAATTATTATACAAGAGAATCCGGCGTCAGGAACCTGGAACGGGAGCTGGCGAACCTCTGCAGGAAAGTCGCCAGAAGGATCGTGGAGGAGGACGCCACAAGATTCCGTGTCACCGCAGGGAATCTCGAAACGTATCTGGGCAAAAAACGGTACCGCTATGATATCATAGAAGGGGAAAACGAGGTGGGCGTCACAACGGGCCTTGCATGGACCATCGTAGGCGGCGAAACCCTGTTCATCGAAACGACGCTGATCCCGGGAACAGGCAGGCTTGTCCTGACGGGGCAGCTCGGAGAGGTCATGCAGGAGTCTGCGAAGGCCGGCGTGAGCTATATTCGTTCCATCAGTAAGGAACTGGGTATCAACGAAGATTTTTACAAGGAGAACGATCTCCATATCCATATTCCGGAAGGGGCGACTCCGAAGGACGGACCGTCGGCGGGAGTTACCATGTGTGTCGCCATCATATCCACCCTTACCAATGCGCCGGTCCTGAAGGACGTCGCCATGACGGGCGAGATTACCCTGAGGGGGAAGGTCCTGCCGGTAGGCGGCATCCGGGAAAAGGTACTGGCGGCTCACAGGGCGGGCATTAAGAAGGTGCTGCTGCCAGCGGAAAACGAGAAGGATATCGAGGAGATCCCTGCAAACGTCAGAAAGAAGCTGGAATTTGTGCTGATCCGCTCGGTAAAGGAAGCTTTGGACCACGCGCTTGTAAAGCCGGAAATCATAACAGCCACCGCGCCTGGAGCCGCAGATCCCACAGATCCTGAAGCGCTTCCTCCCGGCGCTGCGGAATTTGCGCCCGGTAGCGTGGTAACCACAGCGGAAGCCGTTGTACAGATGGCTTAACCGGGAAAAAAAGATGATAGTAAAAAAAGCAGAACTCGTTGCAACAGCAGTGAAAAAAAATCAATATCCTGAAGATAACAAAAGGGAGATCGCCTTTGCCGGCCGTTCCAACGTCGGCAAGTCCTCTCTGCTGAACCTGCTGGTCAACCGCAAAAACCTGGCCAGGGTCAGCGGCAGTCCGGGGAAGACCAGGACCATCAATTTTTATGAGATCAATGAGGAATTCCGGATCGTCGATCTGCCCGGCTACGGATACGCGAAGGTTTCCAGGTCTGTGACGGAAAACTGGGGCGACATGATCGAAGCATACCTGGCCGGCAGGCAGGGGCTCGTCAAGGTGATCCAGCTTGTGGATATCCGGCACGAGCCCTCCGCTCAGGACGTCCAGATGTATGAATGGCTGAAGCATTACGGATTTGACGGTATCATCGTCGCGACCAAGTCTGATAAAATTTCCAGAAATGAAGCGGCAAAAAGCATCGGCGTAATCAGAAAAACGCTGGGACTTTCCGCCGGGGATAAGGTCATACCGGTTTCTTCCCTGAAGAGGACTGGCTATGATGAGCTGATGGAAGAATTGGATCGCCTTTTGGGGGAGGTTTGACCGATGCAGTTTATTTTCTTTCAGGTATTGATCAAGAGAATCAAGGCAATCAGATACTTTCTGAAGGATAAGAGCGTGCCCCTGCGGAGAAAGATCATAATCGCGGCAGGCATCCTTTACCTGCTTATGCCCATCGACCTGATCCCTGAGCCGATTTTCATCTTCGGGATCGTGGACGATATCATACTATGGACCTTTATCATCTGGTATTTCAAGAGCGAGTTGGACCGCTACTGGATCGATACCGATCCTGTCAGGTCAAGGGAAAAATTCCGTGACAAAAACATTATCGATGATGTAAACTTTGAAGTGAAAACAGAACAAGACAAAGGAGAAGAGGAGCAAAAATAAATGGAAGAGAACTGCACGTTTGGCAAGATCATGATCACAGAGGAGCAGCTGAAACAGCGGGTAAAGGAGCTGGGGCAACAGATATCGGAGGATTATAAGGGGAAAGAGATTTTGTTCATTGGGATATTAAGGGGCGCGGTCATCTTTATGAGCGACCTGATCAGGGAGATCACCCTGGATACGCAGATCGACTTCATGGCCGTGACCAGCTATGGGGCTTCGACAAAAAGCTCCGGGGTCGTCAGGATCCTGAAAGATCTGGACGCCGATATTGAGGGGCAGGATGTGATCATAGTGGAAGATATCATCGATTCGGGCACGACGCTCCATTACCTGAGGGACTACCTTCAGGGAAGGATGCCGAAAACCCTTAAAATATGCGCGTTATTGGACAAGCCCGAACGGAGGGAAGCAGACATCAGGGCGGACTATACCGGGTTTGAGATAGAGAACAAATTCATTGTCGGATACGGGCTTGATTATAACGGGAAGTACAGGAATCTTCCGTACATAACCTGTCTGGAGGAGTAAGAGCAGTTAATAATTTAAAAAGGAGATAGAAAAATGGGTTACAAAGCAGTAGTAGGATTATCCAACAAGCATCTTCACCTGAGCGTGGAAGATATTGAAACGTTATTCGGAAAAGGACACACGCTGACTCCGACGAAGGATCTCAAGCAGCCCGGACAGTATGCCGGCGAGGAAAAGGTTGACATCGTCGGCCCGAAGGGAACGATCAAGGGCGTAAGGGTACTGGGACCCGCACGCGCGGAAACACAGGTGGAGCTGGCATTGACGGACGCCAGGGCGATCGGGATCACGGCCCCGGTCAGGGAATCCGGAAAATTGGCCGGCACGCCGGGCGTAAAGCTTGTGGGCCCTGCCGGAGAAGTCGATATCGACCACGGCGTGATCATTGCGCTGAGACATATACATTTGTCCTCTGCACAGGCTGTTGAAGCCGGAGTAAAGGATAAGGATATTGTTAAGATCAAATTCGAAGGGGAAAGAGGAGTTATCTTTGACAACGTTCTCGTCCGTTCCGGAGAAGGCCATGATAGTGAGATCCATCTTGACACCGACGAAGGAAACGCAGCCGGACTGAGCAACGGCACGTACGGAGAGGTCATCAAATAGTTATCACAAGGCGGGAGGACAAAGTATCTCTCGCCTTTTTTGAAAGAAGGAATGAAATATGGAAGATATTAAAAATTTAAACCTGTATTTTGATCATACCCTCCTGAAGCCGGAAGCCACGGAAGAGGAGGTGGCTAAGCTATGCCGGGAGGCAAAGGAATACGGATTTTACGCGGTCTGCGTCAATTCGTGTTATGTACCGCTTGCGGCAGAAATACTGAGAGGTACGGACGTGAAGATCGCGTCTGTGGTCGGATTCCCGCTGGGAGCTTGCAGCATGGACGTCAAGGCCTTTGAAACGGAATGGGCCTGCAGCGAAGGCGCGGAGGAGATCGACATGGTGATCCATGTAGGCGCGCTCAAGGAAGGGCGTTATGACTACGTGCGGCAAGATATCGCGACGGTGGTGGCAGTCGCCGAGGAGCATGGCGCCGCCGTCAAGGTCATTCTTGAAACCTGCCTTCTTACGGATGAGGAAATCGTAAAGGCCTGCGAACTTTCCCGGGAGGCCGGCGCCTCTTTTGTAAAGACTTCCACCGGGTTCTCCAAGGCGGGGGCGACAGCCCATCACGTAGCCCTGATGAAAAAGACGGTGGGTCGGGACCTTCGGGTCAAGGCTTCCGGAGGGATCAGGGATCTTGCAAAAGCCGTGGAAATGATCAAAGCGGGAGCGGACCGGATCGGCGCCAGCGCCTCTGTAGAAATTGTCAAAGAGAGCGTGAAGCTTTAGGGTCTTTGGAGTCTTCCGAGTCTTCAGAGCATTTGGAGTCTTCCCGGCCTTCCTCGAGGCTCATCTGTGCAGAAATAAATGACAGAGAGTCGCCGATAATCGTTATAAAGCTTCCGAGGACGTCTATCTGGTCCGCATCCAGCCCGTCGGCCAATATATCGGCCACCAGCGCCGCCAAGATCACTCCGCCTCTGGGAGAGAACGATTGAAAAAAAGAAAAACCGCCGCTTTGAGCCATAATACCACCCCGGAAAACTATCTATTCATGGGTTATAATATGACTGACAGCCGGGCACAGGTTACTGTATTGCCGTGAATCCGTCAAATTCTGTTGCTATCCCGAATTGATTTGATTATAATGATTAAAAATACATTATTTGGATTCGGAGAACAAATATGGACCAAAATCGAGGATTTATTTCAAATTTCTTTGACTTTGCGGGGAACAAAACCAGTCTGAAGACCGAGCTCGTGGCCGGCCTTACCACCTTTGTCACGATGGCGTACATCATCATCGTGAATCCTCTGGTACTTGCCGGAGAGAATTCAGGCACAGGTATGGATTTCGGCGCGGTACTGTCGGCAACCTGCTTTGCCTCGGGAATTTCGACTTTGCTGATGGGACTGATTTCCAACTATCCCTTTGCCCTTGCGCCGGGCATGGGACTGAACGCATTTTTTACCTACACCCTTTGCGGTTCCATGGGTCTCAATTGGCAGACGGCCCTTGGCGTCGTATTTATATCCGGGTGTTTTGCTTTGATCGTTACCCTGACAAATCTCAAGAGGATCGCCATCAAGGCGATACCGGCGCACCTGAAGGTGGCGGTGACCGCGGGAGTAGGGCTTTTCATAAGTTTTATCGGTTTTACCAACAGCGGGATCATCACGGCGAATTCCGCTACAATCATTGGGATCGGTGATTTCAGTGATCCGAAAGTTCTGCTGGCGGTCATCGGCCTGATAATTTGCTCTGTACTTGTCATCCGCAAAATTCCGGGAAGTCTGCTGATCGGGATCTTTGCCACGACGGTTATCGGCCTTTTTATTGCCGATCCGGCGACGGGGAATCCGGTCACTTCATTCCAGCCCGGAACCTATGGAATTTTTAATTCAATGCCGTCTCTGGCGCCCACCGCTTTTCAGCTGGATATCGCCGACGCATTGCAGTTTTCCCTGATCATTCCGATCTTTTCCCTGTTCTTCGTAGACTTCTTTGACACCATCGGCGGGTTCGTCGGGATCGCATCAAAAGCGGGAATGATCGATAAGAATGGAGATTTAAAAAACGGCGGCCGCGCTTTGATGTTGGATTCCTGCGGAACCATCATCGGCTCCCTTCTGGGAACTTCCAACACGACGACTTATATCGAGAGCGCGGCCGGAGTCAACGCGGGAGGCAGAACAGGCCTGACGTCGGTCGTGGTGGCATTGTGCTTCTTCGCCGCGCCGTTTCTTTCACCGCTGTTTATCAGCGTTCCTGCCGCAGCGACTTCACCGGCCCTGATTATCGTCGGGGTCATGATGTGTTTCTCTCTGAATCAGATCGACTGGTCCGGCGAGTTTACGGCGATACCCTGCATACTTACCATCGTAATGATGCCGTTTACTTACTCCATCGCTGCCGGAATGGCTTTCGGCTTTATCAGCTATGTCCTGCTGGCGGTTCTTACCGGAAGGTACAGGCAGGTTCACTGGCTCATGTATATCCTGTCGGTCCTGTTCGCCTTATACTTCTTAGTACTGTAAAGGGAACCGCTCATCATTCGTATCGAAGCGCCTCGATGGGATCCAGCTTTGCGGCTTTTCGGGCGGGATACAGGCCGAAGAACATACCGACTACGGCTGAAAAACCCACGGCGAATACGATCACTTTAGGATCGATGACTACCGGGATCTTAGCGAAGCTCATGCCCGCAGCCGCAATGCCGATTCCAAGCATCGTTCCCACCGCGCCTCCGATTGCGGAGATAATCATGGATTCGATCAGAAACTGCATCAAGATGTCCCTGGTCCTTGCGCCCAGAGATTTTCTGATGCCGATTTCCCTGGTGCGTTCGGTCACCGAAACCAGCATGATGTTCATGATGCCGATTCCGCCGACCACAAGGGAGATGGCCGCTATGGCTCCGATGGCGATGGAAAGGGTGCCAAGGATCTGGTTGATTTGCGTCATCTGGGATTCCGCCGATTCAAACAGATAGAAATTGGATTCCTTATCCTTGATCCGGGACAGGTAACTGGTAAACTGTTTCCCGAGCGCATCCTGATCCTTGTCCTTGTCGGTGTAAAGTTCAATGGCATAGCTCGACCTGTCGCCGGTCTGGAGAATCGAATACGGGACAAATGTACTGTAAGAGTCGCTCATGTCCAATCCTGCAAAAATGCTGGGAGGATACTCATAAACGCCTATCACGGTCAAATCCTTCATTTCATTGTTGATGATCACGCTTAATGTTTCACCTACCGCATTTTCTTTGTTGAATAAACTCAGCGCGGCTTTTTTATCAATGATAATACGGTCTTTGTTCCCTTCCACATCGCTCCTGTTAAACATACGGCCGTGGAGGATGGTCATATTCCGGAAGCTGTTATAGTCGGCGTCGATCCCCAGCATGTTCACCTTGCCTTCCACCCGGCCGACTTTTGTACTGCTTTGGGCGCTGACGTTAGGGACCAAATACTGGATATCTTCCGGAAATCTTGCTTTCAAAGCCTCAATATCCTCCGGGGTCATCAGATCCGATTCTTCTATGCCCTCCTGAGTCAGTTCCCAGTTGATATAGATGTACATATTATTTGTTCCGTAGGCTTCAAATTCTTTTCCGACCGCGCCTTTTGCGCTGTCGCCGATGGAGGTGATGGCAATCACGGAGCTTATCCCTATGATAATACCCAGCATGGTCAGGAAAGAACGCATTTTATTGCTTTTGATGGAGGTGAGCGCCAGAATGATGTTTTCAAAAACTAACATGAGCCCGCCTCCTTTACGATTTCGTCCTTCGTGATGCGGCCGTCCCTGAAAGTGATGATGCGGTCGGTGAATTCGGCGATATCCCGTTCATGGGTTACGATGATCACCGTGACGCCCCCGCTTCGATTCAGTGCGGAAAAGAGCTCCATGATTTCAACGGAGGATTGGGAATCGAGATTACCGGTGGGTTCGTCTGCCAGTATGATCTGAGGGTTGTTGGCCAGAGCCCTGGCAATGGCGACCCTCTGCTTCTGTCCGCCGGAAAGTTCGTTGGGCATATGATGGGCGCGGTCCTCCAGGCCTACATTTTTTAGAAGCTCCAGGGCTCGTTCTTTTCGCTCTTCCACGCCGATCCTCCCGTAAACCATGGGAAGCTCCACGTTTTTCAATGCGCTGGTCCGGGATATGAGGTTGAAAGACTGGAAAACGAAGCCGATCTTTTTATTGCGGACAGCGGAAAGCTCATTGTCGCTTTTTTCCATAACGTCGTCGCCTTCAAGGAAATACTTGCCTTCCGTGGGACGGTCCAGGCATCCGATTATGTTCATCAATGTGGATTTCCCTGAGCCGGAGGCGCCCATAACGGCAATGAATTCGCCCCTATTTATCGTCAGATCGATGGATTTCAGAGCCGTGACCTGAATCTCTCCCGTATCGTAAGCCTTGGTCAGCCCTTCTATCTTGATGATTTCATCTGTCATAGCCGCCTCCTCATACCTCGGGTTGAGAGACGACTACCATGCCGTCGGTCATTTCAAAGGTCGGATTCAGAACGATTTTATCCCCGGCCTTAAGCTCGCCGGAGCTGATCTCCACATTGAAATCCCCTTCAAGCCCCAGTTCCACGGAAACCTTTTTCAGCGTGGTTCCATTCAGCATCATCACGGAATTGTCCCCGGTGGTGGGATCCTCCAGGATTGCGTCAATGGGAACGGCCAGAACATTTTCCTTTGTTTCTATTTCTATCTTCGCGCTGGCGGTAACGCCCGCAATCAGCTTGGAATTTCCTTTATTTACGTCAATCTGAACAGGGATAACCATTTCTTTTGAAGTGGCGTCCTTCAGCTCTCCTGTGGGAGAGATCCTGGATACGGTCCCCTCCACGCTGTCGTTACCCAGCACTTCCGCCGTGATGGAGACTTTTTGGCCCACTGCGATCTTGCTGATATCATACTCACTGATCCTGACGTTCATTTTCAGATTTTCAAGGTCTTCCACCACGAACATGGGCTCGCTGTTTTCCGTATCGTTGGCATAGCGCCCGATATTGACGTTGACTCTGGTAACGGTACCTGTGATGGGGCTTTTAATGTTGACCTTGTCTGCTATATTGAAGGACGCCAGGGTGATCCTGTCGTTTTCATACTGGCTCTGAGCCTGCAGATAAGCCTCTTTTGAAATAGCGCCCTCCTCATATAATTTTTTGGATGATTCGTAATTGAACTGTGAATCTTTCAGCGCGTTTGCCGCCTTCTGATAATCGTCCTGCAGATCCTCCGAATCCAGCACGGCGAGCACCTGGTCTTTCTGAACGGTATCGCCTTCCTCCACCAGAATGGAAAGGATCTCATAATTCAGCGAAGTTGCAACGTCTGCTTTCTGGGAACCTTCAATCGTTCCCTTTATGGTCACAGCCTGTTCGATGTCCATTTTTTCGACAGTCCCCGTCGTTACAGCCAGCGGGGGCGGTCCATCCGATAAAAGCCTGGGAACAGCAATGACAAGAACAACTAAAAGAATGATAACGGAAGCGATGATGATCCTTTTCTTTTTTTTGGACATGGGCTTCCGTGCCTTTTTTACTTTTGCAGTTTTCATCGTGTTAACTGCGTTTGACGTGTTTTCCCCCCCGGCTTCAGCTGCATTAACTCTTTTCCGAAACATAACTACCTCCTACTGAAATTGCAGGGTCAGTCTGACGACGCAGTTATCGAAAATGCGTCTCCCTGCGGCAAATCCGCGCCGCACCGGGCGCGTCCGGAAATTATTATACCATAGATTGACTGCCCGTTTCCTTAAGATTGTATTAAATTTAATCAATAATTATCAATGAAGTATGATATTGCT
>DATMXY010000178.1:0-7798 GCA_035561275.1 Anaerovoracaceae bacterium
GTATAGGCTTTCAAAGATCAGCGGCACGCCCAGGAAGATGGTGGGCCTTGCTTCCGACAGGTTCTTTACAATGTATTTCAGCCCTTCGCAGTAGGCGACGGAAGCTCCGCGGTAAATCGGCATCAGGAAACCGCAGGTGCATTCATAGGTGTGATGGATCGGCAGCACCGAGAAAAATACGTCTTCCGGCACCACGCTGAGCAGGGTCGGCGACGCCATGAGATCCTCCACAATATTCCCGTGGGAAAGCATAACGCCCTTTGCGATACCTGTCGTCCCGGAGGTGAAAAGGATGATGCTCATGGTATCCCGTTCGATCTGCGCGTCCAGGAATTCCCGGTTTCCGTTTTCAATGAGCACTTTGCCCGCGGCGATGATCTCACTCAGGGAAAGTCTCTCTTCATCGCTGATTTCTGTGTCCATGTTGACCAGAAACCTTAATTTTGTTTCTCCGCGCGCTTTCATTTCCTGAAAGAGCGATTCATATTTTGAAGAGTATATGATGCACTCGACGTCGGCTTCTTTAATAAGCTGCTCCAGTTCGGAAGCGCCAAGCTCTTTGTCCAGGGGCACGACGACTCCGGTGCCGCAGACGACCGCCAGATAGGATATGGCCCATTCGTACCGGTTTTCTCCGATGACGGCTATGCTTTTTCCCTTCAGGCCCATAGAGAGGAGAGCGGTTCCCAGCGCATCCATATCGGCCTTCGCTTCCTTGTAGGCAATCCCGCGGTAGGGCCCTCCAACCTTGTCTTTTACATGAAATGCAATGTTATCGCCATACAGTTCAACGCTGGATTCTATCATCTGCTTCAGGTCGATGATCGGCCGGATGTCTCTGTACATGACGTATTTATCCTTGCTGTTTTTGACATCCTCCACTCTTTTCAGAGCATATTCCATTTCCTTTTCCTTGACTGCGTTATACTGGCTTGCATCCATTTCTTTACCTCCTCTTTGGTTACAATCAGTTTACCGACCGGTAACCGGGCTTGCCGGCCGGCGTCACTTCTGAAATCAATTATCCTTTACAGCATGCGCCGTTGTTTAACCTTTTGCGGCATGCCGTTTTATTTTCTTCGTCGTCGTTTTCTCAAATTCCTCTTTCCGTATTTCAAATCGTTTTACCCGCTTGTAAAGCGGCATCAGCTCGTTGATCCTGTCGATCTCCTTTTTCAGGATCCGCCTCAGTTCTTCATCTTCGGGAACCCTTCCGAATTTTTCTTCAAGGGCGGGATAATCGGGGAAAATTTCCGCCTGTACCACCGTATCCCCCGTCTTTTCATCATCCAGGCCCCACACGACGACCTCGCCGATATAGTCGCTTTTATTTAAATAGAATTCCACTTCTTCGGGGAATATATTTTTCCCGTTCTTTGTTACGATGACATTCTTTTTTCTGCCGGAAATATAAAGGAAGCCGTCCTGGTCAAAGTAACCGTAGTCTCCCGTGTGGAGCCAGCCGTCCACGAGCACCTTGGCCGTCTCTTCCGGATTATTGTAGTAACCGATCATCACCGAATCGCCCTTGCAGATAATTTCGCCCACTCCGTTTTCATCCCGGTCGATGATCCTGATCTCTGTGCCCGGCATCGGAAGGCCGACGGAAGCCGGCTTAAAATACCGGTCCTTATTTACCGCAATAATGGGAGCATTTTCCGTCATGCCGTAGCCCTGGAACATGGTGACGCCCATGGCGTTGAAGTCCTCGATCACGACGGGGTCGATGGCGGCGGCGCCGGAAATGAACAGCTGCATGTGCCCCCCCATCGCCTGATGGACCGCTTTGAACAGTTTTTTCATGGATTTGATATTGAATTTTTCAAGTTTCTTTGCAAGCTGGACCGCCGCCCTCATCTTATCGGCCTTTCCGCTTTCCTCCGCTTTTTTCCATACCTTTTTATGCATGGATTCGAAGATGAGCGGTACGCCGAGCATAACGGTGGCCTGGGCCTCCGCCATATTTTTGACGATATATTTCAGCCCTTCACAGATTGCGACGCAGCAGCCCTGGTAGATGCAGGTCATCACGTGGCAGGTCATTTCGTAGGTGTGGTGCATGGGCAGCACGGACAAGCCGGTATAATTGTTGGAAACATTCACATATTTGGACATGTTGTAAACGTTGGCGGTGAGATTCTTGTGGGAAAGCATGACGCCTTTCGCAAGGCCTGTGGTTCCCGAAGTGAAGAGCAGGGAGCACATGGTTTCCCGATCGATTTCCGCATCCAGATAATTGCGCTTTCCTTCCAGCATCAGCCGTTTGCCGGCCCTTTGCAGCCTTTTCAGGGAAAGCCGGTTATCGATATGGTCGGGCGCGTCCATGCTGATGACGTATTCGATGCTTTTGATCCCTTGGATCGCTTCCTCCACAACGGAACCGACCTTGCTGGAGTATATGATCGCGCTGATCTCCGCTCGATCCATAAGGTTGTGGACCTCCTGGGCAGGCAGTTCCCTGTCCAGCGGGACGATGACGCCGACTCCGTTGACGACTGCAAGATAGGTCACAACCCATTCGTAGCGGTTTTCTCCGATGACTGCGACCTTTTTCCCGGTCAGTCCAAGATCCATAAGGGCGGTCCCCAGTTCGTCGATATCTGTTTTAAATTTGCTGAATTTGACGGGTATATAAGTTCCTCCCGGCGCGTTTTTCACTAGGAAAGCGTTCTTGTCGGCAAAAAGCGCCGCGCTGGTGTTGACCATATCTTTCAGGTCTCTGATGGGCCTGAATTCATATTCTTCATCCTTATATCTAGGGCTGTTCAATGGATTCTCCCTCCACTTCCTATGATAGTTTATTCTACCATTTTACATTGGCAGAATCAACCACATTAGGGGGCGCAAATTGACAGCGGCCGGTCGGGAGCCGAAAACAATCCGACAGCGGATGTCGAAAAACGGCCTATGCGGCCGTTTTTGCTTCATGTGATTGCTCTGATGACCCGGATCAGGTCGCTGAGGACCCCGTATCCGGTCTGGATTATTCCGGGATCGTGTTCCACAATGGAAACAGTCCCCATAAGATCCGTAGTAATGGAAATGACGGAGGAGGTACCCGTTATAGCTGAGAACAATTCGTTTTTGCTGATTTCCTCCGGCGCTACCCTGCCGGTCGCCTTTCCATCTTTTAAAGTTCCGCGGCAGATAAGCCTGATCTCTTTACCTCTGGCTTCGGCATTCCCGATCTGTTCCGCCGTAATGTCCTCGATACCCTTTCGCTCGATCTGCAGGGGCGTAATATCCGCACCCATCAGTACGTTGAGAAGGGCCGCCGTTTTTGCCGCGGCGTCCCAGCCTTCGATATCCATGGTTGGGTCCGCTTCCACAAATCCTCTCTCTTTCCCTTCCCTGATCACTTCATCGTAGTCCCTGCCCTTTGCCAGTTCCTCGAGGATGAAGTTCGTGGTGGAATTCAGGATGCCCTTTATTTCCGTCACCCTGCAGAGCCGCAGGGTCTCTTCCACCAGGTTGAAAACCGGCGTACCGTCCATCACGGTGGTTTCATAACAGAATTGGACTCCGTTTTCCCACGCCAGCTTGCGCAGGCTTTCAAAAGCCCAGGCGATGGGCCCCTTGTTGGCGGTGATCACATGTTTTCCGCGGCTTAATGCCGCGGCAATATGGTTGATGGCCGGCTGGCCCGAAAAAACCGCCAGCGGAGTCAATTCGATGAGCAGGTCATAATCCGCCTCTATGGCGATCTCCATGGCGCACAGCCTGGAATAATCCGCGCTCTCTTCATCAAAATGGCCCAGGTCCTCCATGTCCCGGCAGGCCTTTTCCAGATCGACGCCCGCTTCGTTTACAAGGCTGCCGCTGCTGCCGGTGGCAATGGCGGTAACCCTGGCGTCGCAGCCGTAATTTTCCCTTAATTCTTTTTGCTTATTCAATAATAATTCCGCAAAGGCCCGGCCAGCATTGCCGAACCCCAGCATTGCGATTTTCAGTTCTTTCATTTCATTTTTTCCATATCTGTTTTACGTTATTTGCTTAAACAGAAATCCTTAACGGCCTGAATTGTTCTTTCTATTTCATAAATGGTATTGTACGGGGCCAGGCCGATCCTGACGAGGCCGCCCTGTTCTTCCAGTCCGAACACTTTGTTTACGATCTGGATCGCGTAGAAATCTCCGTCCCAGACAAAGATGCCCCGCTCCGCCAGGAATTTCGCGACGTCATGGGCATTGGCCCCCTTTACGGTGAAGGATACCGTGGAAGTCCTCGGCATTCCTTCCGGCGGACCGTATACTCTGACTCCGTCGATGGCGGTAAGTTCGGTCCTCAGCTTCTTTGCCATGGGATCTTCATACGCCTCTATGGTCAGCATTCCGGCGACGATCTGCCTTCTCCTGCCAGCCAGGCCCGAGAGTTCCGTTTCAAAATACTGTTCATGTACCCTGCCAAGATCGGCGATAAAGTCGACCGCCGCAGCCGCGCCGGAAGCAAGCTCCATTGCCAGGGTCCCCGTTTCGAATTTGTCGGGGATCTCCGTGTTGTCGTTGGCCATTACCCGGATGGGGTCGATCTTCTCTCCGACGCTTGCCTTTGCGTAGAGGATCCCGATATGGGGACCGAAGAATTTATACGCGGAGCAGACCAGAAAATCCGTATCAATATCTTTCACGTCGATAGGCTTGTGGGGCGCGTAATGCACAGCGTCCACCACGGTGTAAGCGCCTTTCTCATGGGCCAGCTTCACAAAGGTCTTTACATCGGTTACCGTTCCTACGGCATTGGACGCCCAGTTGACGGCGACGAGTTTTGTTCTGTCAGTCAGCTTACTCTTGTAATCGTCTATATCCAAGGTGCAGGTTTCCGGATTTACTTTGACACATTTTATCACCATTCCATGCTTTTCCAGGACCCCCCAGGGGGAGCGATTGCCTTCATGGTCGATCTCCGTGATGATCACTTCGTCACCAGGCTCCATATCCCTTAAAAGCCCGAAGGCAAGCTTGAAATTGTTGGAGGAGGAATTGGCGCCGAAAGCCACTTCCCTGGGCTCGCAGTTCAGAAAATCCGCGACTGCGACCCGCGCGTCCCAGAACAGCGCGTCGCTTTCCTGCGACGTTACAAAGGCGCCGTGGGCGTTGGCATTGTGATAGTACAGGTAATCGTTGATCTTTTCCACCACGGACCGCGGCACCTGAGAGCCTCCGGGACCGTCAAGGAATGCGGCGGGATGCCCGTTCACCGTTTTGCTCAAACAGGGAAACTGCTCCCGCACATAATCGACATGAAAGCTGAAATCCACCATTTTTCTCACTCCCCTTTATTGATTTTTAAATAGATTATTCAAATCGACTTGTTCGATTTGTTCGTTAAAAGCTTACGTCTTCATAAGCGTTCTTCCCGTAAAGCAGGCCCCCGATGATGGCAATCATGCAGATGACGACGAAAATGATAAACTGCGGGTTGGTCAAGCCGCCGATCAGCACGAACAGGGAACCTAACGCCGCAAAGACCGGACATACGACTCCGTACCAGACTCCCTTCACTTTACCCTCTCTCCAGAGCCTGAATACCTGATAATAAAGGATGATATACAGCAGATAACTCATGGCGATGGCGATTTCCGCGATATCGCCGTTGATCAACAGGCTGTATTTATTCTGCAAATACTGGATCACCCACCAAACGCCGCAGACAGCGATGGCAAATAAGGCGGAGTTCACCGGCATATTAAGATTATGATTGATTTTCTTTAAGAAACCGGAGAACGGCAGGGCATTCCTCAGCGCCAGCGAATAAGGCAGCCGGATGAATCCCAGGATCACTCCGTTTACGGTGCCCATTACGGAGATGGTCACAAAGATATAGATGACTCCCGCAAAGGCCGGCCCGAGCAGGCCGGTTGCCGCCACCGCAACGGATTCGTCTCCCAGTTCCATGACCTTTCCGACGCCCAGGTAACCTGTGATCCCCAGGAAGTACATGAGATATGCCGCCAGTACAAATAAAGGCGCCGCCACCAATGCCCTCGGCACATTCACTCTGGAATTCCTGACTTCATGGGCGACCGCCATGGAAACGACCCAGCCGTCGAATGAGAATGCTATGGGCCCGATGGCTGCGGCCCACCCGAGGGTTTTCGCAGCCTCGATGGCTTCGGCCGACGGATTCCGGATCACCGCGATGGGATCGCCGAAGATAAGCCCTCCCAGAGCGATTGCAAACAGTGGAATCAGTTTTATGACCATCGAAGCTTCCTGGAACCAGCCTCCGATTTTCGCGGACAGGATGTTGTACAGGAAGCAGACGAAGAACCAAATCAAACCAACTCCCAGCTGTCCCGTGAAGGTCAGCTCCCAGCCCATGGTCAGACCGGCATAAACGCCAACCACCCAGGAGAGCAGAACCGTCAGGGTCGGGTAGTAAATGAAAGTTTGAAACCAGCCGAACATAACGGCCCAATTTTTGCCGGCAAATTCATTGGCATAGGTGATCACCCCGCCGGGTTTGTCCGTCAGCGCAGCCAGCTGGCTGAAGGTCAGGCACCCGAATATGATAGTGAATGCGGCGATGCAGAATACCATTACGGCAAGTCCCACATTTCCGCCGGTATATCCGAGCATATTGTCGGATTTGAAGAAAATACCGGAACCGATAACGATTCCTACGATCATTGCAATTGATGTGAATAAACTGTAATCACGCCTTTGCTGTTCCATAAACTTTACACGCTCCTTCTGATGCAATAATTCTTGGTCAATAACTTATGTAATTTGGTTTATGGATCAGTCTCCCGAATTTATGTAAGTTGGTTTATGAAACAGTCTCCGGCTTTTTCCGGTCAGGCAGCTGGGAAATGATGATGGCACAGAACATCAGGATACAGCCGGCAATTTCCCTGCCGCTCATGATCTCTCTCAAGAGGAGGAAGCCGAAAACCGCGCCGAAGACGGATTCCAGGCTCAGGATCAGGGACGCCACCGTAGGGTTGGTATACCGTTGTCCAAGGATCTGGAACGTAAAGCCGATTCCGCCCGACAACACGCCCGCGAAAAGGATCGGCACCGCACAGCTTATGATGGCGGAAAGCGATATTTCTTCCAGTAAAACCGCACCGATCAGGCTGATAACCGACACAAAGATGAACTGGTACATGGACAACCGGATGGGGGTCGACAGCTTCGGCAAAAAGTAATCGATCACCAGGATATGCGCTGCCCAGAATCCGGCTCCGATCAGTATGATCAGGTCGCCAGGAGCGATGTCAAAGGAACTTGTTATGCAGAGAAAATAAAGCCCGACCGTACCCAATGCCACGCCGATCCAGCATTTTAAGCCCGGCCTGTGTTTCATGAAAACGCTTAAGATCGGAACCAGAACGATATACAAGGCTGTGATAAAAGCCGTTTTGCCGGCCGAGGTGGAAACCAGACCTACCTGCTGCAGGGTGGAACCGGTGAACAGTACGCTGCCGCAGGCAAGACCCGCCGTGATCAGGGTTCGTCTCTGCCGCTTCAGGTTTTCCGCCGTGAGTTCTGTCTGACCGGCCGCAGGTTTTGCCATTTCTGTCCCTCCCGACGGCCTCTCTAAGAAATGAACGACAGGAAGCAATACAAGCGCAGCGATGAGAAACCTCACCCCGTTGAATGTCAGGGGGCCGACATAATCCATTCCCACTCTCTGCGCAACAAAGGTAATTCCCCAAATTGCGGATGTAGTCAATAACAAGAGATTGCCTTTCAATTGTTTCCTGTTCAAAATTTCACGCTCCTTTTCCTCTGATGCAAACATATTTATGCGCGGTATAAATATATTTTATAACAAATTTGCGGTTACGGTTATT
>DATMXY010000179.1:0-2602 GCA_035561275.1 Anaerovoracaceae bacterium
ATATAGATGAGGATTACCGCTTTATGCAGGGCGGTTAGTCCAAAATTTCGGGTTTTGGAAACCGTCAAAACTGCTTTTGACGGTTTCGCTATTTCTTAAGCCTACGGCTCAGGTAATAATGCCTATCATTACAAGGCAGAACTGAAACAGCTCGGCATAAGAAACCGGCATCTATGCTGAATTTTTTTACAGACGGGCAACGCCGCTCCTCCGGGCCGCTTCAGCTACCGCTGCGGCCACCCTCTGCCCGACGCCGGGATCAAAGGGTTTTGGTAAAATATATTCCGGGGACAGCTTTTCCTCCGGAACCAAGGAAGCCAGGGCGTACGCCGCGGCTATTTTCATCTCCTCATTGATATCTTCGGCTCTTACGTCCAAAGCCCCGCGGAATATACCGGGAAAGCCCAGCACATTGTTGATCTGATTTGCAAAGTCGCTTCTTCCTGTCCCTACCACCGCGGCTCCCGCCGCCTTTGCTTCATCCGGAAAGATTTCAGGAACCGGATTTGCCATAGGGAAAAGGATCGGTTTCTCCGCCATGGTCGCTACCATTTCTTTTGTGACCTGCCCCGGTTTTGAAACTCCGATAAACACATCCGCTCCTATCAGCATATCTGCAAGAGATCCGGCTTTTTTCTCCCGGTTGCTTACCCTGGCCATCTCCGCCTTGATTTCGTTGAGATCTCCGCGGCCCTCATAGACCGCTCCTTTGGAGTCACAAAGTATGACTTCTTTCAATCCCATTGCCTGCAGTAATTTAACAACTGCAATTCCGGCCGCTCCGGCTCCGGAAGTTACGACCCTGATCTCATCTATTTTTTTATTGACAATCTTTAACGCGTTGATCAGCGCCGCCAGCACGACGACGGCCGTGCCATGCTGATCGTCGTGGAAGATAGGAATATCGCACCGCTCCTTCAGCCGTTTTTCGATCTCGAAGCAGCGCGGTGCGGAAATGTCCTCAAGGTTGATCCCGCCAAAGCTCCCCGCCAGAAGGGAAACCGTATTGACGATTTCATCCACATCGGTTGACCGAATGCATAAAGGGACCGCATCTACCTGTCCGAAGACCTTAAAGAGGACACATTTCCCTTCCATGACCGGCATGCTGGCTTCCGGTCCGATATTCCCCAGCCCGAGGACGGCTGTTCCGTCACTGATAACCGCTACCGTGTTGCCTCTTCCCGTCAGCGTAAATTGCCTGTCCGGGTCTTTTTGAATTTCCAGACAGGGCTGCGCCACTCCAGGTGTGTAAGCGAGAGACAGGTCATGCTGATTATTGACGGGAACTTTAGACATGATCTCCAGCTTTCCTTTCCAGAGATAGTGTTGTTTTAATGATTCCTCCGCATAGTTTACCGGCATAATATTTTCCTTTCCTTATACAATGGTTTCCGCCGGCCGGCCCCCGGGGCGCGAAAAACCGCGGTCCCACACCGGCCGGCCCCTTACGGCGGAAGCTGCCAATCCTACCGAATGACAGCTTCCGCTATTGGGCCAGAACAATAAAAAGGGTTGTAACTATTTCAGTCTTTCACCATAACTCGCGAGTACTTCTTCGAAGACCGGGCTCTGCTCATCTAAATAGGCCTCGAATTCATCATCGGTCAGATAGGCCGGGACCAGTCCGTTGTCAGCGCAGTATTTCGCCCATTCCCCGGTTTCTGTTACCTTCTTCAGTACTTTCGTCATGTAATCCTGGACTTCCTCGTCGACATCTCCCGGCATTGCGATTCCGCGGAACATCCCGAAGGTTGCGTTAATGCCCTGCTCTGTCAGCGTAGGAACATCGGGAAGCAAATCGATTCTTTCTTCCGTGCCGATCGCGAGGATTCTAAGCTTGCCTGCTTCAACCTGCCCCAGAACCTCTGACGGATTTGAGATCATGAAATCGGCGTCGCCGGCTAAAAGCGTCACCATGGCTTCCGAACCACCGCCGGCATGAGGCAGCAGGTTAAATACGACACCTGTCTCCTGTTCGATCTGATAGCTCAGGAAGTATTCTGTTGCTCCTGCCAGTCCGCCAGCTTGCGTTACCGCCTTTTCTTCTGCCGATGCGGCTTCAATTAAGTCAGCCATGCTTTCATAATCCGAATTCCCGTTTACCGAAAGAACCAGAGGCTCTGTGGCAAGCCGGGCAATCGGGGTGAAGTCGGTATACCGTACGTCCAGATTGTTCTGGATCGGGCTGGTAAGCATATTGGGCTGCGCGGTCATCATATAATAGGGGTTGCCCTTTTTCTGCATCATGTAATTATACATGTTTGCACCGCTTCCTCCCGCCTTATTGACGACCGCAGTGAGAACCGGCAAAAGCTTATTCTGGTTGATGGAGTCAGAGACCGCCCTGACATAGACGTCTGCGCCGTCTCCCGGATTGGTATGACATACGATTTCAATATCCTTTTCCGGATATTCCAAGGTTACCTCCGCCTCTGCTTCCGTTCCTTCTGCCGACTGAGCCGGCGTGCCTGTTCCGCCGCATCCGGAAAACAGCAGTGACATGGTAAGCAGCATCGTCATCAATAAGATCTTCTTTTTCTTTTCCATTTTTCGTTTCTCCTTTAAATTTCAATTTAAATTTTTTCTGCTTTTCCTCTTT
>DATMXY010000180.1:0-9258 GCA_035561275.1 Anaerovoracaceae bacterium
CATTTCTGCGTAAAATATCTGTCCAAAACTTGAAATTTTGCACACTTGGCTTCAAAATCAGATAACATGCTGTCCATTCCTCTTATGGGGCAATGAAATGAAAATTGATTTCCGTGCCTTCGCGATGTGATTCCTTCACGATCTAATTCCTTCACGGCAGCTCCGGCGAGTTAATAAATCTATTTCGTTGCGCGCCTGAGCTGCAAGCATAGAAAAAGAGCAGCTGTCCGCCGCCCTCCTGAATACAGGGTTTCCCATATCAATTCAAATCGACTTGTTCGATTTGAATGGCCATGTGCGATTCACCGAAAGGCTTATAGTGGTATTATGGCAACAAAGGTCTCCTGACTGTCGCTGCAAAACAGAATGGTGTAATTTTGGGTTACTTTGACGATCCATGCGTTTTCTCCGGTTACCTTCAGAAGCTGTTTTGCCTGATCGGGTGTTTCAGTCCGATAAGCTGTCACAAAGCCGGTGGGCACTCCGTCGCCGCCCTTGTCCTGCCTCAGGTCCACCCAGGTCGTAAAATCATTGGTTGCCCCCGATTCATCAAAGAGTAAACGCGACCTTTGGCCGGACGTTACATCAATGATTGTCACCCACTCCATTGAGCTGGCCGCGATGGTCTGATCGTCAGGATAGCTGACATCCGCTATCATCGCGGAAAATAGATTATCGAAAAGTGTGACGTTTCCGGTTTCAATCTCTGTAAGCGCAAGCGCCTGCCGCCCGGACTGGGAGCCGGGGGAAATTACGACTGCAGCGAGATGCCGTCCGCCGTTCAGCAGACGCACTTCCCCGTAATAGGCGCTGAATTCATCCGGCAGAGGGCTGTCCCCTTGATTTGGAGGCTGCGGAGCATCTTTGTGGTCGAGGATCCGGGTCATATTGTTTTCTGTCCCGACATAAACGCCGTCGTCTGCCGAATAGGCAATGCGCCCGGTCTGCGGATGAACGTCATAAGAAAAGCGGTTGGACTGAAGAATTTCCCGCGGCGCTTCAAATATTTGCGATGCGATGGGGTCTCCGCTGTTCCGATAGATCACCGTGCCGTGGCCGGTGATCCGATAATCAAATCCATCGTAATCCGCGCTTTCCAGCGCCAGCGGCATCCGCCCCGCCTCCTGCGGGGCCGTATACTCCCACACCCTCTCCGCTTCCCCGGCTTGTGGATTTACAGCCTCCAGCCGGTAATCGTCCCCTTCGCCCCAGAGAAATAACAGCTTGCCGCCGACTTCCAGCACATCCTGCGGGCCGGAGGATAGCTCACCAGCAGCTACGCCTGTGGGAAGATAGCGGACATAGTCCCCTCCCAGCAAAAGTTCTTTGGGAAAAGTCTGCGCAGCAACAAGCTCATATATTTTCTCAAAGGCAGAGCGTTCCAGCGTATATTGTGCCATGTCCTCGTCAAGCTGCATCCACATGACGGCCTGATCCGGTTTCTCGTCGGTATTGTCAAACAGTTCGATGATGACATGTTGATTGTCCTCAAAGGGAAATTGGAGCATGATCGTTTGGCTTTTTCCGCTGCTTGAAACGGATCGCAGCGGCGGCTCCAGCCGTTCGGGATTGCCCGCAAGGAGAGCGTCGCTGATCTCATTCAGCAAATCCTTTGTGACGCGCACCGATTTGAGATCACTGTACGTTGAATGATCCGCATCAATCCGCGCATAATTCAGGTCAACCGTCTCAACCGCTTCCAACAGCCCTGAGAGAAGCGGATCGTCCGTCGGCGTATCAGGCTGCGTTTCGCTGCAGCCTGATAAAATAAGCAGAAAAAATAATCCGATCACCAATATTTTTTTCATCATTTTGTTTGATCTCCAACGTTAGGATTTTCACACAGCCTCAGCTTGTCTGTCATAATCATTATATCGCTTTCTTACAGTTTTGGAAATATTTATCGCCGAATTTATTTATCTTCGGAGCTGTCTCCGTGAGAATGCGTATTTAAGCGAATTTAAACCAGAATATTACGCCGTTGTCACTGTTTTGTGCGCCATATGGAAATTGATATAATTCCAGTATCGTGCGTGATATCGAAAGGCCGAGACCCGTTCCCTTTGTATTGCCGCGCGATGTGTCGGCTTTTTGATAAGGCTGCCATATTTCGTTCAGCTTTTCTTCGGGGATCCGGCTGCCGCTATTATAAAATTCAAAGGTAGTGTCGGTTATTCTGATCCGTATCGTCCCACCATCAGGCGTATGGTCAAGTGCATTGACAAAAAAGTTATCGGTCACTCTTCCCGCTAAAGTCCGGTCAGCCTTAATAACCGCATCGCCTTCGCGGGAGACCGTTATGGATTTCTCGCAACAAATCTGATTGTACCGGTTCATGATCCCGTTACATACTTCTCCGAGAGATACATCCTCTATCTTTAATAGTAATCGATCGGACTCTAATTTCGACAGTTCGAGCATTTCCCGGATAATCTTATCCATACGGTCCACATTATCCCGGATATTGCCCGCATAGTACTCCCTTTTCTCTGTATTGATATTTTCTAACAGGTTTTGGGCGTACCCCGATATAATGCTCAATGGCGTTTTCAGATCATGGGCCAATGCATCCGTTGTTTCTTTACGATGCCTTTCGAGAGCCTCCCGCTTTTGATAAGTTTTATAGGTCTGTGCAGAAAGGATCAAGGCAGCGGTGAGAAATGCTATAAAACAGCTCACCCAAACAAAAGCCAGCGTGCCGGCACATTGATCCAGCAGATTGACCTCCCGGGCAATCACCGTCCAGGCTTCACTGTAAAGGCCGCTGTCTTCCTCCACCTTCACCCTGTTCTGATAAGGCATCAGCAGGTAATAGCGGTATGTTACCGGACTGATTCTTTCACAGGACGTATTGCCTAGCTGTTGGGACGCTTCTTTTAATCTCTCTTTATTCAATACCATGCTGCGCAATTCCAGCTGTTTTTCATCAGCGCGGCCACTGCTGCCAAGAGGTTGAATCGAGCCGTGTTTAAAATACGGCAGTCCCCCGGTACTATTATAACCTGAGACATAGACCATATCGTCGCGCCGTGTTCCGCCGCTTGACTCCAGATCTCCGTTTTCATAAAAGCTGCTGGCATATATGGGAGTAACATAGATTTTTTCTGGAATTATCATTTCATTGTCCATCCAAAAGCCTTCCAGCGCAAGAGAATATCCGGCAAGGTCTCCTGGCTTTTCCGGCTTTGGTTCGGCGCGCAGGAAATCATCAAGCTCCTCCAATTCTTTTTCGTTAAACCAGTCCTCCGGGTTCAGATAGCCGTAACCGATATAATTTTTGCTTCCTTCGCTGTATTCCGTATAGCTGCAGATCCAGTTATCGCTCGTATGAAAGATCAAATCGTAATCCCCTGTGTATACCGCCAGCTCCGTCCGGGAATCGGCGGCAAAAAATGATTCCCTGACGAAGTCCTTTTTTAACTTTAAGATATCGGCGACGCAATTATCGCTGTCCATATGCTCCTGCAGGATTTCTCCGACCCTGTTATTTACTTGTAAAGCGAAGGTGCCGAGCTCCAGACCCTTTACTTTCTTTTCCTGCAGGATCAGGAATATGCCGAAGCCTGCCATAAGCGCCAGGTATATAGCGAATAAGGCGGAGAAGGTGCGCATGTATATTGTGCGTTTCATTTTATCTTTTTTCAATCCTAACCCTCCAGTTTATAACCCCTTTTGAAGACGGTTTTAATTTGGTTTGAAGCGCTGCCCAGGGACTTTCTCAGCTTTTTTACATGATTGTCCACTACTCTCTCGTTCCCTTCGAAGTCATATCCCCACACCCAGATCAGGAGGCTTTCACGGCGCACCAATTTTCCGCGATTCTCCATCAGTATCTTCAAAATTGCAAATTCCATGGGGGCAAGGGGTATTTCTGCGTCATCTACAGAAACCGTATAATGGTGGGGATCTAATTTGATTCTGCCTGCGGTCATGATTTCATTCCTTACCGTACCTTTCGCACGCCTGATCAAGGCAGTGACCTTCGCGTAAAACTCTGCCAGTGAGAAAGGTTTTGTTATGTAATCGTCACACCCAAGCCGGTACCCGTGCAGCCTGTCGTTCTCACTATACCTTGCGGTGATAAAAATGATGGGAACATCGCTGCTTTTTCTCAGCTCTCTGCATATCGTAAAGCCGTCAACCTCCGGCAGCATGACGTCCAAAAGAACCAGATCATATTCGCCTTCAACACATTTTTGCCGGCCCTCGTCTCCGGTACCGGCAGTGTCTATGTGAAATACCCCTTCACTTTTCCCGGTAAAATAGTCTGTAATGATTTCTCTCAGCTCTGCGTCATCTTCAACCAACAGCAATTTGTACGTCATTTTTTCACCTCCAGGAATAGATTAGCACAGGAATATATCCTTTCTGTATCCATGTAAAAAAAGTGGCTGACGCCACGCTGGTGCGACGCGGAATTTAATACTGCGTCGAACTTTTTTGTTGCGTCATAGTTGTCTATCTTTTAAAATTTACTTGGTGATGTTGTGATATGAAAGCTCATTTTACCATCAAGCAGATTTTTCAGGATCATTGGGCAGCCTTTTTCAGAGCATTCAGGTTCGTCATCCGGCCTGTTGTCAAGAAAGAGGTCGAGAAGATGCTCTCTTGCGGTGACTGTAAAAAGGGATATGGTCTTTACTGCTGCACTCACTGCAACCATTTCAAATTTGTTCCTTTCCGCTGCAAGTCTCGCTTCTGCAATACCTGCGGTACAGCTTATCAATCTGATCGGGCTGACTCGATTGCTGCAAAACTCATCAACTGCCCACACCGCCACATCGTTTT
Organism: Anaerovoracaceae bacterium; assembly: GCA_035561275.1. Lineage (GTDB taxonomy): Bacteria > Bacillota > Clostridia > Peptostreptococcales > Anaerovoracaceae > Anoxybacterium. The sequence goes on from DATMXY010000180.1 coordinate 4,789, forward strand.
CACCATCCCTCACGAACTTCGCCCGCTTTTCCGTAAGGACCGCACCCTATTGGCTCTCCTTTTTAAAGCTTCCGCCCAAGTGATTACGGACTGGCTCTATGAACAGAACCACAAAGAGTCTTTTACTCCCGGCATCGTCAGCTGTATCCATACCTTCGGACGCGATTTAAAGTGGAATCCTCACATCCATATACTCGTCACAGAAGGGGCTGCCGGTAACTCCAATCCCTGGCGCCAGATCAAATTCTTCCCTTATGTCATGCTTCGCAAAAGATGGCAGACTACCCTCCTGTGGCATCTTGAAAAACGGTTCGGCATGGATTCCTTCAAGGCCTTGAAAAACCAGATGTACTCCAATAACAAAGACGGCTTCTATGTCCATGCCCCTCCTTCCAAATTCAATGCTCCCAAATTAGTTGCCAATTACATTACGCGCTACATCGGCCGTCCTGCTATGGCTCAGTCCCGCATCTTCGCCTATGATGGGGAAACCGTTTCCTTCTGGTATCAGCGCCACGAAGATCACAAACGCGTTGATGTCGTTCTCCCCGCTTCCGAGTTTATCGAAAGGCTCATTGTTCACATTCAGGATAAAGGCTTCCATTCGCTTCGTTACTATGGACTCTATGCGAAAAAGCATAAATTTTCCGACAAGCTTGTTTTTCTTCTTCCAAGGCACGTCGTCAAAGCACGTCGTTTTTGCAGGCGCTGGGCTTTCCGCACGGAGCTCTCTTTTGGTCACGACCCCACCAAGTGCTCTTGCGGCAGCTATATGGATTTTTGGGGCGTTTTCCGTCCCGGCGACCTTGCTTTCATGCCTCCATAATGGCATAATGCCCTTTAGGAGGAATTGTTTTATGCCTGAAATCATCTATATGAAAAAATCTGAATTTGACAAAATGGCTGCTGACGAGCTTCGTGCTAAGTATCTTAAGAAAACGCCCAGGGGTTATTCCAAAGCTGAAATCAAGTCCATGTCCGACGATGACATCCTTGATATGGCTTACTTTCTGTCCGAAGGAACTCCACAATCACATAGCAATAAAGAGCCGGATGTCATTTATCGCCTCATTGATGATGATCCTAAAGAAGATTTCGATGAAGATATCTTTTTCTAGGCCGGTTTCTTTCCCATTCCCTTTTTTCCCGTTCTTCACATAGATTACGGGATTTTTTCCGCATCTTCGATGCGATATTTCCTATACAATAAAAAAATCGGAGCTTTGCGGAAATACCGCAAAACCCCGAATTTGATCAGGAAAATCCTTTATATTTCGATCAGGTGGTTCCTGGCCGCATAGAGCACCAGTTCCGTTATATTTTTAAAGTTGTTTTTTCTCATGATATTGGCACGGTGGGTCTCCACTGTTTTGACGGAAATGACGAGCATATCGGAAATTTCCTTATTGCTGTAGCCCTCCGCCAGCAGCTTAAGGATCTCCCGCTCCCTGACGGACAGGTCGCTGCCCCGCCTTTCGTTGGAAAGAAAGCCGCTGAGCAGAACGGAGGAAAGCTCGGAGGAAACGTAAACCTTGCCTCCGTGAACCGTATGGATCGCCTTGATCAGCTCTTCAAAGGCGTTTTCCTTCAGCACATAACCCCTGGCTCCGCTCTCAAATGCCTCAGCCAGGATTTCTTCGCTTTTATGCATGGTGAGGAAAATGACCTTCAGATCCGGATATTGTTTTGTCATGTTCTTTGCCACGTCGAGGCCGCTCCGCTTCGGCATGGAAATATCCAGGATGAGGATGTCAGCCGCGGTTTTTCTGAGGCCGTTTTCCACCGACAGGCCGTCCTCCGCTTCCCCCATCACTTCAATGTCCGCTTCCTGGCTGAGCAGGACGCGCAAAGACTCTCTGAGTATTTTATGGTCGTCCGCAAGGTAGATTCTGATTTTATCATTCATCTGTCACAGGCACCTCCTCCTATCATTCATCTGTTACCGGCACCTCCACAAGGATTCTGGTCCCTTTTCCTTCCGCGCTATCGATATGGAAGCGCCCGCCCAGCATCTTGACCCTGTCTGCCATGGATGGGATCCCCATACCGTAATCGCCGCTTTCCGCGGAAAAGCCGATCCCATCGTCTGCGACAAGAAAATCATATATGTCGCTGCCCTTCGACTGACCCGTGACGATATCGATCTTCGAGGCATTGGCATGCTTAACGGTGTTAGTGACCGCCTCCTGGATGACGCGGTAAATATTCAGGGTGACGGTCTCGTCAAAATGGGGGATGGGCTTGCGTATCAGAAGCGTACAGGTTAATTTGCCCGTTCGGTTGATCCCGTCCGCCATAGCCGCCAGACCGCTTGTGAGCCCGTTTTCCTGCAGCGGTTCCGGCTTCAGGTTATTCAGCACGTTTCTGATTTCGTTGATGGAATCTTCTGCAAGGGTAACCGCTTTCTCCGTGCTTTCGAGCAGTTCCTTCCTGTCCGGGCGGTCCTTTGAGGATTCCAGGTCCTTCTTCGTCAAGCCGAGAACCAGCTTTAAAGCGGCAAGGCATTGCCCAACTCCGTCGTGGAGGTCTCTGGCAAGCTTCGCCTTTTCCTGTTCCTCCGTTACGGCCAGAAGGCGGGCCTGCTTTCTGAGCAGGTCGTTCTTGTCCTTGATCTCCCGTTCATAGCCGCTGATCTCCATATATTTTTCCCAGGAATAGATATCGGAAAATTCCACGATATTGAGGCCCTTCTCTTCCTCCTCCGCCGTGACCCGCAGGCCTAACGTCTTATCGATGATTTTGAACATGATAAAAGAAACTCCGAAAGCCCAGCAGAAGTTGACGAAGAATCCCAGAAGCTGCACAAGGAATTGGCTTAACCGGTCGGCGGTATGCAGAAGCTCCGCCCTCATGAAAAACGGGAGCAGCAGCGTACCCGCCATCCCTCCGAACAGGTGGACGGGAACGGCGCCCACCGCGTCGTCGATGCCGGTCTTCTCAAGCAGATAACTTGACAGATCGACGATCATGCCGGAAAGCAGGCCGACGATCAAAGCAGGGATCGGATCCAGATAGTATGACGCGGCAGTGATCGCCACCAGTCCGCCGAGGGAACCGTTAAAGATGGATACCAGGTAACCTCCGTTCCTTGAGAGGATCAGGTTCATGGCAAGAGCGCCCAGCATCCCCGCGGCTGCGGCGAGATTGGTATTCAGCAGGACCAGCCCTACCTTGTCGTTAAAGGCCAGCAGGCTCCCTCCGTTGAAGCCGAACCATGCGAACCAAAGGATAAAGACGCCCAGAGCCGCAAAGGGGATGTTTGATCTCCCGCCTTGCGGTTTATTCCGTTTCCCTACCGCGATCAGGCCTGCCAGCGCGATAAAGCCCGCCGTGGTGTGGACCACGGTAGCGCCGGCAAAGTCGATAAAGCCCAGAGCTGAAAGCCAGGTTTGCTGTTTCAGGAAAAGCCCGCCCCAGACCCAGTGGCCATAAACCGGAAAAATGACGGCGGCGCTGATAATAGCCGCGATCTGCAGGGGAAACAACCTGGTCCGTTCCGACATAGACCCGGCAAAAATGGTGACGGCGGTCGCCGCAAACATCAATTCAAAAAAGACAAAGGCATAGCCCAGCGGAGAGGCTTCGTCGATGCCGTCAAAATGCCAGAAGCTGCTGCCGACAAGCCCCCCCACGGTCTCTCCAAACATGAGGGGGAAGCCTACAAGGCAAAAGCCTATGGAAGTGATCATAAAAGTCAGCAGGTTTTCAATTGCAACGGAAATCACATTCTTGCTCTGGACAAAACCCACTTCATAGCAGATAAAGCCCGCCTGCATAAAAAAGACGAAACAGGCGCAGATAATGATCCACAGCGTATCGATGTCATGCATTGTGAGTAATCCTCCCACATAAGGCTGATAACTGATTATTGCATTTTTCGATACCGGTTACAATAATATAAATGATTCCCCGGGAAATTTTCCGATTCAGCGCATAAAGAAAGCAAGCTCTCGAACCACCGCACCGCCGCGCTGTCCCTAAGCTTGCTCTTTGTTCTTACAGTCGATCATTTTAATTTAAATTTCTCCATTTTTTCTATCTGTACGACCTCACCGTTCTGGATGATCAGCGTGACCGTTCCGAACTGTATACTTTCTATATAGGCAAACAACCGTTTTAAGTTTTCATCTGATATCGGTTTTTTCTTTAATACTATTTTTTCTTCCATTTCCACGCCTCCCTTGTTCTGATACAGTTTAGGTCTCTTTTGCTATGATGTTTAAAACGACCCCGTCCTGTTTCACGACGGAAATCGAGCCATTTTGGATTTTCCTGAGAAGCTTCAGCAAATATGCTTTATACTCCTCATCGTTTTTCTTCTTCATATCTCATTCCCCTTTCAACATGATTCTAAAATTCAAACCGCAGACGTCAGTCGGGACGCCTTCATTAAAAATAAAATCAAGCAAGTTTTACAGGCATCGCTAAAACTTCTTACTTGATCTCTGATTTATTCGGTCAATCATAAGT
>DATMXY010000181.1:0-13754 GCA_035561275.1 Anaerovoracaceae bacterium
GTCTTATGTCCACACTTCCTTAACGCGGATATTCCGATTAAAACGGTTTATCCTTTCGGAACATCACGTGGATGACAGCATTGGTTGACATTTTCATACAAAACAGTAAAATATGGATAGGCGGATATAATTTAGTGGAAAGAAACAGAATGCGGTGAAAGAATGAGAGTTTACGTATCAATCAAACAGGCTGGAAAGAAAAAGGGGATCCTTTCTGATTTGCCATTTGAAGTTTCTGACGCTGTAATAACTTTGGCTGATTTTATCACACTTATCGTAAATGAAAACGTCAAAGGCTATAACGCGAAGAAACCCGATGCTGATTTTGTCAGACTGCTGACTCAGGAGAACATTGACGAGCAGGCCGGGACCGGTAAGGTTGCCTTTGGACGAAGATTCGGTATAAAAGACGCACATCCTGAAAAGGCTGTCGCAGCCGCTTTGTCGGCTTTTTCCGACGGATTATACCGGGTCTTCCTTGACGAACAGGAAATTTTGGCGCTTGACGAGAATTTACCGCTCCGGGAAGGCGGTAAATTCGCTTTCATCAGGCTGGTTTTTCTGTCCGGGCGAATGTGGTAAGGAGGGTATCGTGTACTACTCACAGGATTCTCTGGAAAAAATAAACGCGCATCTTAACAGAATACTTTTTAAAAAAAGGTTTGGCTTTGGCCCTGCAAGGAAATTGGCTGACGCGCTTTTCGCGTGCATAACGGAAAGCGCCGACGATAAGCGCTCGGAAGAGCAAAAACGAAACGACCTGTATACCATCATCAATCCCAAGGGTATCAATCAGCTAAGCGATACCTTCTCGGGGAGCGCCAGGGGCGCGCTGGATATGCTGCTTGACGGAAAAGCTGCCGATACGTTTCGAAAAGTATGGGAGCGATGCCATCGATGTCCGTTTTCAACCGGATTATACCGCAGGTCGTTCCGCAGCAGAAAAAACAGTTTCCTCTATTTAGACAAGAATATCTCCCTGCTGCAGGATATCGTTTACGCGGGCGCCTTCGGAAAATTCGACATGGAACGGGAATTAACAAAGAAAAAAGAGCTGTATCAATGTGATCTGTTAGTCGCGCATATGCTGGCTGTCATGATCGATGACGGCGACAGCGGCTTGCTTGACCTATGCAGGAATATCGTATATGGAGACACCGAATCAGGATTGATTTCGCGGGAATTGATTTCCGGCCTTTTAATGAGCCGCAGCACGGAAGCGCATAAAATGATCGGAGACCTGCTTTTGGCGGCGAAGCTTCAGGAAGGGCTGCGCCAGGCAGTTATCGAATCGATGGACCAGGGCTCCCGGGAAGGCTTCCTGTACATTCTGAAAATAATTATCGATCATGATCTTGGACGCTTTTCCTCCGTTATCAGGGCATTCGATACCTGGACGGGTCTGGGGCTTCCACCGGAAAAATCCGCTGTCACGAAAAGATGTCTGGAGATGGCATACTTATGTCTGACGGAAAAGTCCACGATCGAATCATACCTTGAAAGCAGCGACGCTCTTCAAATTTATACCGCATTGTGGGCGGCCGCTTTTGACGAAGTCGCCGATACGGCGCCGGCTTTGTCAAATCTCCTGAGCAGCCCGCAAAAGTACAAAAAGCTTTCCGCGCTTTACTTTCTGCATCAAACCGTCGTTCCTTCCATGCAGAACGAGCTTGCGCTGACAAATATAACGGATAACGATCTTGAAGTAAGCGCGTGGTGCGTAAAAAATCTCTTTCATGGCTGTGCAATCAACGGATATCGTTTCACACCGCCCGATGCCGCAGCCCTGTCCGCCGGTTTTCCTCCCGCAAAAGTTTATCAGCTTCTCAGGGGAATCCTGCTCAGGCTGCCCAAAAAAGAGATACTATTTCACGAAAGCCTTTTTCCATGGTGTACCTTGACTCTGACAGCGTCGGAAATCCTGGAAAAAATGCTGTACTGCATCGATATGGCAAAGGACCGGAATCTGGTGGACGAGATGCTGCAATTTCGCGAGAAAATGAGCGTGGATGTCCGTCACGGCTTTGTCAAATATTTCTTAAAACGGCCGATAACAGAGAAACAAAAAATCGCACTGGTTGAAGCCCTGGGAGACAAAAGCCCCTCCATCCGCGAATGCGCAAACGAATTGCTTGCCGATATGACTCCTTCACAAACGGATTATCTTATTATCGAAAACCTGCTGCAGTACAAATCCGGGGATATCAGGAAGAACAGCATCAAGCTGCTCATCGGGCAGGAACCCGGGGAGCTGTTGGCGGCAATCGAAAGACTGTCAGCCGATCTCTCCGAAAACAAGCGCCTCGGCGCCATCGAGCTGGTATCCGCCATAAAGGGAAACAGCCGGTTTTCCGGCGTCTATCAAGAGGCCGGAAACCTGCTTCGGTCCGTAAAAGCGGCGTCGCAAGCCGAAATGATCAGGACAGGCGAAGTCATAAATTCAGATCGGCCTGTTTACACATTGGAAAACGGATTTGGATTGTATGATCCCTCAAGGCGGTATGCTCCGGCGTTAGCCCAGGCCGGCGGGGATATGGGCATAAAAAGTATTTTCGCTATGCCCCCAAAGCGGGTACGGGAGCTTTTTACCGGGCTTTCGGAGCTGATCCATGAAAACAGGGAGTACCAGTACGAAACCGTATTTCATGACGGTTCAAAATCCGATTGCGTTTTTGGTTCGCAGTTTTTTCTGAGCCCTTTAACTCCGATCCTATCTGACGAAAGCAGAAGCATTGACAATTATCCTCTCAGCCGGATATGGATTTCCTTTCAGGAGAAAATGAGCATTTCGGACGCGGAGCTGTTAGCCCTTGCGTATGCTCACGATTGCTCGGCCGGACACGGGTTTGACGCGCAGGATTTTATGCATCAGAATCTCAATATCGGTTATTCCCATGCAGATTGTGCCGCGTTCCGAAAATTTTTCAACGAACTTCCTTATAGCAACCACTGTACTGCATTGATCAATGCGCTGATTTACAAGATATCCGGGAACATTCGGTATCAGTTGGCATATCCCGCCGCATTATTTTTGTTTCGGTCGCTTCCCGCGCACTTGCATAAAACGGCGCTGAAAGATTCTTTTAACGAATATCTTTATTATCCCAGGGAAAAAGATCACTTTTTCTGCGACAGCGTCCAGCTTCAGTTCTGGCTGCAGACAGTGAGGGAAGCTTCGGCAGAAGACAAAGCTTTTTCCGATTATTTCAATCTGGCTTATTCCTTTTATAAAGCGTCCGATTATGAGGCCGGAACGTACGGCACATTCTGTACCCTTGAAACCGAGGACTTCGGACGTGCGTTTGAAATGGGACTGATCGATGAAAATGAAATGCTCTTCGAACTGATGGGCAGGAAATCCAGTCCGGATCATCTGCTGCACCTGACGAATCAAATCCTGTATCAGTACAAAAAAGCTTCCGCATATGCCAAATTGACGGACGTCTCCCGCAAAGCGATCAGAAGAATAACCGAAATAGAAACCGGGCGCGGGGAAATGACAACCTGCGTCAGCCATCTGGCCGCTAAAATCCATCAATGCTACGGGGCGGATACCTTTGTTGCGATCCTGTTAAAAATGGAAAAAGACAGTTATGTAAGAGGCTACAGTTTTGCTGGCGACGACAGCACAAAAAAACAGATGTTTTCTCACCTGTTGAAATACTGTTATCCGGAACCGGATGACAATGCGGACGTTCTTCACAATTTACTGAAAGGCAAACGCCTGTCCGACGCCCGGCTTGTGGATGCGGCAATATACGCCCCGCAATGGATGGACATAGTTGAGGAATATCTCAACTGGCCGGGATTAAAGAGTACCGCATGGTATTTCCACGCACACATGAACGATTCTTTCTCCAATGAGAAGCGGACCATCGTGGCCCGGTACTCCGCCGTTGATCCGGAGGATTTCAAAGACGGGGCTTTCGATGTCACATGGTTTTGGGATGCATATCAAACCATTGGGGAAAAGAGATTTCAACTCGTATATCAGGCTGCAAAATACGTCGCCTCCGGCGGTCAGCACCGCCGCGCCCAGCTGTTTGCCGACGCTGTAACCCATAAGCTTGATCTGAAAGAGACGGAAGCCGTAATCAAAGAAAAGCGGAATAAAGACCAGCTTCTGGCTTACGCGCTCATTCCGATAACAGACTTAAGCGACACTTTGCATCGGTATGAATTCATACAGGCTTATCTCAGGCAGGCAAAGGAATACGGCTCACAGCGGCAGGCCAGTGAAAGCACCGCAGGCAACATCGCTCTCGCTAATTTAGCGAGGAACGCCGGATACCAGGACGTGAATCGGCTGATGTGGCAAATGGAAACGGAAAAGCTGAACGCGGCCGCTCACCTCTTTACAGTTCAAAGTGTGGAAGACGTCTCTTTACGCCTTATGACAGACTCTTCCGGCATGGCGGTCATCGAGACGGTCAAGGACGGGAAATCCCTCAGGGATATCCCATCCAGGCTGAAAAACAACGAAATCGTGCAGCAGCTGAAAGCAATGCAGAAGGATTTGAAGCTGCAGCGCTCACGGGCGAAAGCGAGCCTTGAAAACGCGATGGTTACGGAAGACCATTTTACTGTTCGAGAATTATCAAAGCTGGAACAAAATCCGGTGATCGCTCCGTTGATCAAAAACCTGATCTTCCTGTCCGATACAGAGCATGGCTACTGGAAAAACGGCGCGCTCGTTTCCTTTGACGGAACAGCCGCCGCATTGAGCGGGGAAGAGCAAGTCCGGCTCGCCCATCCCCATGATCTTTTTAAAGCGGGCGTCTGGCCGCAATACCAGCGCGACCTCTTTGACAGGCAGATCATACAGCCGTTCAAGCAGGTCTTCCGCGAATTATACCGTCCAAACGAGGACGAACTGAAACAGCTGACGCACTCCAACCGGTATGCCGGACATCAGGTCCAGCCGAAAAAAACGCTCGCTCTCCTTAAAAGCAGAGGCTGGACCGCAAGCTATGAGGAAGGCCTGCAAAAAGTCTGTTATAAAGAGAACATAATCATCTCCCTCTATGCTCTTGCAGACTGGTTCGCACCGGCGGATATCGAGGCTCCCACCATTGAAACAGTCTGCTTCCATGACAGGAAAACCTATGATACCGTCTCCATAGAGCAAATCTCCCCTGTCCTCTTCTCAGAGGCTATGAGAGATATCGACCTTGTCGTCAGCATGGCTCACGCGGGAGGCGTCGATCTTGAGGCAAGCTTCTCCACCCTTGAGATGAGAGAGGGTTTGCTAAGCGAAATGATAAGGCTTATGCGCCTTGATCATGTGGAAATCAGAAAAACTTATGCGTTCATCAAGGGAAAGCTGGGCGAATACACAGTTCATCTTGGAAGCGGAACCGTCCAAAAAATGGCGACCGGAAGCATATTCATCATTCCGGTGCATTCACAGCACCGCAGCCGTCTGTTCCTTCCTTTTATGGACGATGACCCGAAAACGGCGGAGATCATTTCGAAAATCGTCCTGCTTGCAGAAGACGCGAAAATCAAAGACCCGGAAATTCTGCGTCAGATACGGCAGTAAACCGGATCAGGACTTGCCCCTTATTCCGCAAGCTTCGCGGCGGCTTCCTCAACGATTTCCAGGAGGATCTTTTCCGTATCCCGGGGAAGCGGGCTCTTTTGTTCGGATGCCAGGATCTGCCGCGCCTTTTCCCGGGCAATATCGTCCAGATCCCTGCTCCCCAAAGAAAGCCATTCGTCGTAGGATCCTTTGTCCAGAAGATCCGACGCATAGAACGCGCCGGAACGCACAGCCATCCTTGTGCTCTTCTGTTTCAGGAAATGCCCTCCCTGGCCTACGCTTTTGACGTCCTCAAAGAAATCCGTTTCCTGGGAAATATCGATTCCCTCATGGATTTTCTTACAGTAGCCTGCGACCATGTTATCAATGATGATCTGTGAGAGCGACAGGGTCGTACTGCATTCATACATCCCGTAACCCACGAAGGTATCGGGTTTTGTCATGACCAGCGGAAGCGTGGTCGCCATCTTTTCCATCATGGTCTGTCCCCCGTAGCGCTTGGCGTCGGTGGCGCAGCCTGATATCATGGTCGGCAGATTGTAGTATTTGCCCATTTCAACGATGGCAGCCAACTGAACGACCGTTTCCGGCATGCCGAACTGGAACAGACCGCTCCTCGGGCTGGCAATCCCGATGGAAGAGGCGTAGATCAGCGGCACGCCCGGCTCCGTCAGTTCAAACATGACCAGGGCAGAAAGAGTTTCCGCGCTGGAAAGGGCCACATTGGAATACAGGCTTGCGGGCCCCGTCGTCAGGACTGCCGGCATGGGCAGCGCCACGATGGGCACTTTGTATTTACACAGCTCAATATTGGCCTCCAGCATATCTTTGTCGTGGCAGAGCGGGGAAACGGTGCAGTACACCACGGAATAGACGTCCCGGCCGGCGGACAGCTTATCGCCGCCGAGAACGGCCTTGATCAATTCCATCACATAGGGGATCTCCGCCGCCGTCTTCATCTCGTCCTGGATGTGCTTGCCGCAGTTGATCAAGCCCGCCGCGGTGGCGGCGATGCTTCTTGCGCCCGCGGGGACATCCAGAGGGGACACCGGCGGCCAATAGACATACCCCAGATCCGTTTCGTCGAACACCCTTGCTGCGTCCACCAGGTCTTTCAGGACCGAAGGTCTTCTCTCCCCGGTTTCCAGGTCGATCATGTTCATTCCGCAGCCGTCCATATGGTAACCGGTGAAAGATGACGGCATCCTGAAATCATTTGCCGTGTCCCGCCCGACCAGAGTGATCTCCTTCGGGGCAGCCCTCAGGGCGTCGTCCACCATCTGCCTGGAGATGTAAGCAATCTGCTTTTCCCTGTCGATCTTAGCTCCGCCCCTTTCCAGGATATCCAGAGCGCGTTCGCTGGGAAATTTGATCCCGACCTCCTCCAGGATGCGCATGGTCTCTTCATGGATCAGCTTCTTTTCTTCAGGGCTCAATACCTGAATCTGCACTCTCATACAAGGATCCTCTCTTTCTTTGGCTCCAGTTTTTTCGCGGCGATGTACATGATGATCCCGACGAGGAAGGAAACAAAGGTACCGATCTTGATCATGAACAGGAAGGTATCCAGAAGGCCTTCCGCGCCGTATACTTCGTAATAGTAGTCATTCCCCCAATCGCCTTCGAACCAGGGCAGGAAGGCGGACGCAATGGCGCCCATGAATCCCAGCCATAAGAAGATGATCGCCATGCGGTATAAATCTCCTAAGGCAAGTCCGGTCTTCTTGTTGACGGGATATAACGTCTCATTTTTCCTTGCCAGCCCGCCATATCTGCGCTTCCAGAGGAAGTAGAAGATCGGCCCGGAAACGATCCCGATCATACCGCCTATAAAATAGTCGGTCCCGTTGATAAAGAAGCCCAGGAATGCGATAATGATGGGCATGATGCAGACCAGACATAAAAATCCGTAACCTCCGGGGATTTTAAACGGTCTTTCTGAATCGGGGATCCTCTTTCTCAGGATAATGGCGGAAATATAGATCAGCACGTATGCGGATACGAACAGGAATACGTCGATGACGACGACGACGTTGAAGGCGAAGTTGCACAGGATCAGGTTTACGATGGCCACGCTTACAACGGAAACATACGGGATTCCGTGCTTCTTATCCACTTTTACCAGGAAGGGCGGCGCCAGATTATCCTCCGCCAGACAGAAGAATCCCCTGGAACCGGAAGCGATGTAGGTATTGTAAACCGATATGTTGGAAATCACCGCGATGACCACCATGAACATGGCAAATCCGGGATGCAGGAACTGAGACAATACCGTGATATATCCCACGGATTCCATTCCCACGGTGCTCCAGCTGTCCCACTGGCCTACGGAAGCGATCCCGGCCATGGTGGGCAGGATATAGGTGGCCATGATCAGCGGCACCGAAATCAGGGTGGCTTTCGGGATCACCTGGGGATTTTCGACCTCCCCGGCAACGGTGGACATGGACTCGTAACCGGAATACATCCACATGCCGATGGCGATCCCCGTGCCGATGTAGTAAATCCAGTCTGAGAACCCCAGGCCGGCAAAGCCCATGATCTCGCCCTGGGCCGTGATGGGAATAAACGGATTCTGGTTCCAGTTCAGGAAACCGACCACGGCGACCATGGCAAAGGCGACCATAACCAGCACGGAGAATATGGTGCTGGCAACGCCGATATCGCTCAGGCCTCTCAGGTTGATATAAGTAAAGATAAATATGATTGCCGCTTTGATCAAAAACAACCCGACGGAGCCTACCTCCCAGACCATGGAAATGTAACCGGCAGCCAGAATTACGTACAGCGTGTTGTCTATGTATACCGACACGGTCCTCCACCAGCCTGCCTGAAAGCCCCAGAACTCACCGAGCGCCTCCTGAACCCACTTGTAATAGCCGCCCTCCTGAGGCCTTGCGGAACCCAGCTCACAGGCGACCAGCCCAAGGGGGATCCCCCAAACGAAAGGCAGGACCATCAGCATGATCAGCGTCAGCCCGGGGCCAGCCCAGGACACCATTTCCTCAATACCGAAGGCGCCGCCTGAGCACAGGCAGTAAATCATAAAAACGATCGTGGCTACGCTCAGTTTCCTTTTCTTCAGGCCCAGATGCTCGGTGTTTACTTTGGCGCTGCTGCTAATCTTCTCCATAAAATCACATCCTTTCTTTGCTTGCTTGCTAATTTTGTGCAATGCAAAATTATCTGCGCAACTTTTAACAATTTGATTGTTCTATTGTTTTGCAAGCTGTTTATCGGCTGCTTTACATATTTCATCGATTCTTAACTGTACCGACTGGGGCAGTTCATCCTCGACCGGTCCCCCCAGAATTTTCTTTGCGATTTCCGTGGCATGCTTCCTCATGTCTTCATGCTCTGTGGCCGTATGCCGGAAGCTGTCCGGAAAGTGCTTCGACACATAGACTTCCGTGTTATCCCGGAACAGTTTTCTGGTGGTTTTGCTGCCCAGGAAGCCGCCGCCGGGTCCCTGCTTTATGATTTCCGCCGTCAGATCCGTTTCCTCGTCCACGCGGATGCCGTGGGCAATCCTGATATTTCTGCAGCAGAACTCATTCTGCATCACCAGCCCTGCCAGATCCGTGGTCATTCCGTCGTCCATGGTCCCGATGCCGTCGATGAGCTCCGGTCCGATCATGTACTGGGGTACGGTTTCCGGCGAACCGCCTCCGGACAACACCGAAGGCAGGTTATAAAACTTCGCCATCTCCCGGGAAGCCATACTGATGAGGACGCTTTCCTCCTTGTCAACGTAATCCCCCGTTCTGGGATCAGCCGTACCGGAGCAGGAGCCGTACATCAGGGGCAGCCCCGGTTTGATCAGCTGGAAGATGACCAGCCCTGATAACACTTCGGCATTGATGAGGCAGACAGTGGAAAATACGCTGGCCGGCGCCGTCATGCCGACGATGGGACACGGATAGATATTGACCGGCACTTCATATTCTGAAAGTTCCAGATAGGCGTCCAGCATACTGTCGTCATGGGTCAGCGGTGAAATGGGGCAGTAAAGTACGGAAGCGATCCTGCGCTTCTTTACTTCTTCCTCCGTTCCCAGCACCGCTTTCAGGATTTCGACTGCATAGCCGGATTCGCCCGCATGGCGCAGTTCAAACTGGATGTGCTTGGAAGTGCCTTGAAGGATCGCCGCAAATTCATGCAAGCAATGGGTTTCCGGCGGCATATCCAGGGCCGAGCAGCCCGACCAGGCCACCGCGCCCATATCCATCTGCTGGAAAACCCGCCCCGTGTTGTATACATCTTCCTTGGTGGAGGGCCTTTTCTCCCCGGTCTCCAGATCGATGATATTTGTCGTGATCCCGTCGAGAATATGTCCGACCCGTCCCGCGGGCATAGGAAAATCAAATTTCGGATTCCTGGCGCCCAGCACATAATTCTTAGGCGCGGTATCAAGGCACTTTCTGATCAGTGATTCCGGGATCTTTGCGATCTGGGTTTCAAAATCAACTTCCGCCCCGCCCTCTGCCAGTGCTTTCAGCGCCCGTGCGCTTTTTACGCAGACGCCGGCGGTTTCCAGGATCTCCAGAGTCCTCTTATGGACCAGCTCCCTTTCTTCCTGGGACAGTGCTTGCGTTCTCAGTTTCATGAAACATCATCCCCTTTCAGGTCTCATTCAAATCGACTTATTCAGGCAAGCAAATTGTTTACTAAGGTCACTGCGCTGATGGCGTCGTCGGAGTATCCGTCGGCGCCGATCTTGCCCGCCCACGCATGGGTCACCGGCGCGCCTCCCACGATGACTTTGGCGTCGTTTCGCTTTCCGGCCGCTTTCAGCGCTTCGATAATATTTTTCTGTTCCACCATGGTCGTCGTCAGCAGGGCGGAAAGGCCCACCACGTCCGGCTTAATTTCATCGATGGCCGCCAGCACGTTCTCGTTCGGAACGTCGACTCCCAGGTCATGGACCTCATAACCCACCGCCGTCAGCATGGCGCCGACGATGATTTTCCCGATATCATGAACATCGCCCTGCACCGTAGTTACGATGACCTTGCCTTTGGACTCAAATCCGCTGGTCGGCCGTTTCAGCTCCTCGTCCAGAACGGCCAGCGCCGATTTCATCGCGTCGGCCGAGCACACCAGGTCCGGAAGATAATATTCTCCATCCGCAAACAGCTTCCCCGCCTCCTGGATACCCTTGAGAAATCCTTCGTCCATCACGGTCTTCAGATCCAGCTTGTCGGCAAGCGCCTGCTCCGCCAGAGCGACCGCTTTCTCCTCTTCGCCATCCAGAACGGCAGCCCTCATCTGATCCAATAATTCTTTCATAACTAACCACGTCCTTTCCATTTTTTTATGAATGCGCATTAGCAAGCATTCTTATTTCCTGATGCCTTCCTCATATTCCGCCTCTTCAATGATCGCCCGGATCTCCTTTGCTGCCTCCTCGGGCAAAGGAACCGGCTTATGGTTTTCAAGGATCTTCAGCGCTTCTTCATTGGCGCGCTGCGCCATATCCTTCGCGCCATCCCTGGTCCAGTGATCATACATCTTCCTGTCGATGAGCTTCGCCTGGGAGGATTCCTTCCGCATGTGCTGCATGGTGTGCCTCTGGTTCAGATATGTTCCGCCGGGTCCTACCGCCGTGATCACATCCAAAGCCAAGGTCGAGGCGTCCACCGCAATTCCCTGTATGATCCTCCGGATCATTCTGACGATCTCCGCGTCCACAAGCAGCTGGCCGTAGCTCATGGTCATGCCCATTTCCAGCATCCCCATGCCGTAAATCATATTGCTTCCCGTGATGGCGGGAAGCATCGCCGTCATGGTCTTCTCATGGCCGATCTGGGCGTCGATGAGCTTGCTGTCCCCCTACGTCCCGCCCACGTCGGTGGGAATCCCGTAATAATGGCCCATCTGGCCGATGGCCGCGCCGAACATGGCGTGCTCCGGCGCTCCCACCGGGGATGTGGCAAGCTTAAGGTCCATGATGCTGGTAGAGCTTCCGTACATCATCGGCGCGCCTCTGTTTGTGAGTTGCCCGAGGATGATCCCCGCGAGGATCTCACAGTTGGTGGTCAGGATGGTGCCCGCAAGGGTAACGGGCGTCGTTCCGCCGCACAGTCCCATGGAAAGCACATCCATGGGGACTCCGGCCTTCGCCGCTTCGATGATCTGTTCCGCGGCGGATTCGTGGATCTCAAGGGGGCTGTTAGGACAGGCGCCCAGCGACACAATGGGCTTTTCCCTCAGCTGATCCATGCCGCCGGCCACCGCCGCCGCCATCCGGATGAACCGCTTTGTGTTTTTACCGCCTTCGGTGTCATGGCCGAAATGCTTTGAGGTATTGTGGAAGATGGCCTCCGCCTCGTGGAGCTCCTTGATCTCCTCCGGTACGTCCGTCGCCGCCACGGGGATCGTGATGCAGTCCACCTCGTCCACCGCATCGATGAACCTTGCAATATTGCACAGATCTTCTTTAGTGGTGCTGCGGCGTTCTCCGGTTACAGGATCTAGAATATAGACGCCGGTTCCGAAGTTGGTAAAGGTGACCTTCTTCCCGCCGATGGCAAAACTCTTTTCCGGGTTTCTCGCGTACATGGTGTATTCCGCCGGCGCCGACTCGATGCAGTCGTTAACGACATTCCCCGGGAAGCGCACCATATTGGTCTCCTTATCCACCTGACAGCCCGCCGCGCTGTAGATCTCATGGGCCTCGTCCCCGAATACCCTTACCCCGAAATCTCCCATGAGCTTCAGGGTGGATTCATGGATGGCTTCCATATCCTGTTTTGTCAGGATGGAATATCCCAGGGTACATTCTTCATAAGCTTTTTTCATATTTTCTGTTTCACCTGCCTTCACGGATCACTTCAGTCCGGCCTTCCTTTTAAAGTTTGCAACAGAGTTGATTCTGATTCCCAGCTTCTCGGATATCCTGATCTTGGCGGCCATGCCGACGGTATCGCCCGTGTTGGGCTCCTGGACTCCCAGACCGTACTGCTGCCTGATTTCCGTCATGACGGCAGGATCGGAGAGGTCGAATACCGACACGCCCAATTTTCCTGCTACGTACTCCTTCGCTTCACGGATACGCATTCCGCGCGCGAGCTGCATTCTGAGGACCAGATCTCCGGCCGTCTTTATGCCGCCCATGCAGGCGGAAACCGTGTGCGTGATTTCCGTACCCATGGCGTCTCCTTCGCCAATCTACAAGCCGTCTATTTTACAGATCTCGATGAGCGCTTTGTCCGCCCGTGATACCACGTCGCTTGGCAGCGTCTCGCACATGGGGATCCCGCCCACGCCCATTCCCACATTGGTATGTACCGCGATCTGTCCGGCCTCCTTTACGCATTCCTTCATAAACGTGCAAACCCTCGCAATGTTCCATGGAAAGGATCTGCTGGTATTGGTATTGACGACCGCGCCGAAAATGGTGGCGCCGGCTTTTTCCGCAAGCTTCACCTGCTTATGGGGATACAGCCCGGCCAGCCGGACGTCGTCATACTTCAGCCGTCCGTGCATTCCCAGTACGAATTCGCCGGCCATCCCGATCTCCACGCCCAAATCCGGATACAGCCTTTTGATTTCTTCACAGGCTTTAAGCGCGGCAAGAAAATCCGCGTCGCCGGCGGCGCCGCAGGTATCCAGGTTAATGCCGTCGGCTCCCGCCTCATACATTTGCCCCGCCACATAGACCATATCGTGCACCGCAAGATCCACCGCCGCTTCCTGAGCTTCCAGGGCTTCTTTGATTTTTCCCTGGGGGAGCAGTTCCGCCCAATTGTCTACGGGACCGTCGGGCTTGGTATAGAATCCCAGATTCGGCATTCCCCCGTATAAGACAGGGATGATGCTGATATCCAGCGCCCTTTCGATGGAAGCCGACTCATAGTTGACAATGGATTTTACCGCTTTGAAATTGTAATCGGTGAATCCGTAATCGGTGGAATCCAGCCCGAATGCCCGCTCAAGCAGCGGTACCTGGATCACCCTGTCAATGGGCACGCCGCTTTCGCAGCCCACGGTGTCCGCACCCTGGTCGGTGGAGGATACCACCTCTTCGCCGTGCTTCACACCGACGATAACGCCGTCCATAGTGATGATCCGATACAGGCGCTCCATTTCCTCGCCGGTAAGCGGGGGTATTTTCCCTCTGTCCGCGGCGTCGAGGATGCCTTCCCGGATGTCCGCCCGGATGTCATCTTCCGTCATATACACGCCAAAACCGTCGCCCATTCTGGTAAAA